>CALGGX010000029.1 GCA_937916025.1 uncultured Selenomonadales bacterium | reverse complement strand
ATCCCAAGCATCGCGTCAGCGTGGTATCGTTCTACCTCGACAACATCCCCGTGCCGGTCGTCGAGACAACCGAAGTCGTGGTTGCAAATTCGGATATTTCACCGCATACCGTGATCCGAAACGAAATGCTGCAATTGAAAGCGATTCCGAACGATCTGGTTCCCGAAGGCGCGGCAACGAGCATAGCCGAAATTGCAAACACCGCCGCGCGGACGACGATCTTGGCGGGCGATATTCTCACTCGGCGCAAGATCTATGAAGATGCAAATCAAGCCGGTTTTGTCGGAATGATCCCGCCCGATTGCCGGGCAGTGTCAATCAATGTCAACGGCATTACCGGCGTCGACGGCTTTGCAAAGCCCGGCGATCGCGTCGATTTGCTGTTGGTTGAAAACGACAACAAGGAATCGACCTCTCGCGTACTGCTTCAGAATGTGCTGTTGTTGAGCATCAATCAAAACATGTCTGCCGATGATTTGATTGAGGACGGCAGCGATAAAGCCAAGGTCGCAATCAGCAATCCTTCGGTCGCGACATTGGCACTGCAACCGGCGGATGTCTTGACGTTGATCTCCGCGTCGAAACTCGGCGAGATATACATGATGTTGCGCCCGTTCAATCCGCTCGAGATGTACGTCGGCGATATGCAATACACGACAACTTCAAGTTCTTACAAAAGGCAGCAGCAGGAAGAAGCCGCGCGCGCGGCAAGAGAAAACGAGTTGAAGCAGCAAGCCGCACTTCAAGCAGCCCCTTCCGAGCCGCCCGTCGAAAAAATTCTGCCGCCCGTCGAATACGAACCTTCCGAACCGTCCGTTCCGAAGATTGAGATCATTCAGGGCGATCAAATAGTACAGCAATCGGATACTGCCGAAAAATGATTTGAACGGCTGGTGAATGAGTTGTTTAAAAATATCGGAGTAATTGCGTCGATGTCGTTAATGTTGACGGCATCATCCGTTTATGCCGCAGACGCCAACATTTTGAACATCAATCTGAATGCTTCGCATTACATGAACATGCAACGCGGCATTTTGCGACTTGCAATCGGCGATCCGAAGGTGGCGACGGTCGTTCAAATCCCTTCGTCGAATGCCGAATTTCTGATCGTCACGCATGAAGCCGGCTCGACGACGTTGTTTGTTTGGACGGACGACAATCAAATGCACGAGTACTTCATCAACGTCTCGCCGGAAGACGTCGGCAAATCTCGGCAGATTGAAGAGGCGATCGGCTTGGCGGACGTGCATGTCAAATGCATCAACGAGCGGGTGTTGCTTACCGGCACGGTCGAAAATCAATACGAACGAAATTACGCGGTGCAGACGGCGAGGCTGTTTGTCGGCAAAGGCAGTACGAATTTGAGCGTCGGCAGCAATGTTGAAATGAAGTTGGAAACTTCCGGCGCGAATGAAACTTCAAACGAAGACTTGGAGATCGGAAAGACCGAGGACGAGAGTAATATCATCGACTTGTTGCAGGTGATTAACCCGACGCAAATTCGATTGGAAGCGCAGATCATCGAGATCAATTCCGATAATGCAAAAGACCTCGGCATCGAATACGGCGCGACCGGCTCCGGCGGCATTTTTACAATCGGCGAGAACCACGACCGAACCGTCAACACCGAAACCTATCGCTATACCGACAGCGAAGGCAATCCTCGTTCTTATTCAATCGACAGCGGCTCGCAAATCACGGATTTTTCCAAAAAGCCGCTTCATTGGTTGGAACAGAGATTCGGACCGATCAACGCAACAATCCATACGCTTGTCTCGAACGGCAAGGCGAAGGTACTTTCACGCCCGAACATCACGACGATGAGCGGCGAGCAGGCGACAATTCAGATCGGCGGGCAAATTCCCTACAGCAGTTCCAACGTCAACGGCACCACGATCCATTTCAAGGATTACGGCATCATTCTGCAATTCAAACCGATTGTCGACGAGCGGGATCGTATCACGTCGATGATACACACCGAAGTCAGCAACATCAGCGGGCGGAGCGTCGACGGGCAGCCGATCATCTCGACGCGCCGCGCGGATTCGGTGATCACTTTGCAATCGGGCTCGACAATCGTGATCGGCGGGCTGATGGACGCGTCCGAAAGCAAGGCGATATCAAAACTTCCTCTGCTCGGCGACATTCCGATCTTGGGCGAGCTGTTCAAATACAATTCCAAACATAGGGATAAGCGCGAGTTGATAATTCTCGTGACGCCGCACATCGTCGACGAGCCCGACCTTTCTCGAGCGAAAATGTCGGAGCCGCTCAAAGAAGTCTATGACAAGGGGCGGCGGGAGATCGAGGCAATGAATGAAGTCGATCTCAATCCGCCGCCGGAAGAAGAGCCGCCGCCGATCGAAGATACGTCCGAACAATCGACGAACGAGCGGGAGTTTATCTTCGTGCCGTTCGAGGATAAAAAAGCGCAGAATTCTTGAGAGGTTTGTTGATAATGGCAAACGAACGAAGCAGTATCATCATCAGCGTGTTCAGCACGACGCCCGGCATCGGCAAAACCGTCACGGCGATCAATTTGTCGGCAGGTTTGGCGCGTGAAGGTTACGGCGTGTGTCTTGTCGATCTCGATCTGCAGTTCGGCGACGTGATGAATTATCTCAAGTTGTTTTCAAAAAGCAACATTGCCGGGGCGCAAAAGACAATTCAATCCTATCCCGAGGCGTTCGACGTCACGCATTTTTTGACCGAGTACACATGCGATCTCTTCAGTTTTTCGATCCTGCCGCCGCCGCGCTATATTCGCGATGCTTATCAGATCGACGTGATGTCAATCGAAAACATCATCAAAAGCCTTACGTATTTCGACTTCGTGATTCTCGATCTGAGCTCCGTATTCAGCGCGCTGAACCTTGCGATGTTGGATATCAGCACCGTCATAAATTACGTCGGCGTCATCGACTTCCTGCCCGCACTCAAAAATTACAAAATCGGCTACGATACGCTGATCCGTTTCGAGTACGAGGAGAGCAAAATTCGGCTGATTGAAAACCGTTCGGACTCGCAAAAACTGATCTCGGGCAGAGATGTCGAGCGACTGTTGGGCGAGCCGTTTTATCATCGACTGCCGAACGATTATCCTTCCGTCACGAAATCAATCAAGAACGGGCAACCTTTGATGTTGGCGGCGCCGGAATCGCGCCTGACCGCAAGTTTTTCGCAACTCACCGGCAAATATACCAATCGCGAGGAAGCCTTCAGTCCCGAAATAAAAAAATCCGAACAGGGTTTTTTCGCCAAATACTTCGGCAAACTCTTCAGTTAAGGCAGGTGTAAATTGCATTGGCTCGCAGAGTAATTGTTATCGAAAAAGATCAGGCGTTTTCCGATGAAACCGTTGCCGTGCTCAAAAAATCGCCCGACTTTACGGTTGCCGCCACCTACAAAGACGCAAACGCCGCGATCGGTCAAAGCGGCATGTTTAATCCCGGTCTGTTTTTGATCGATGTCGACGACAAGGAATCGCTTGACATGATCCCCGCCTTCGTCGATATCTTTCCGAACGCCGATATATTGGGGCTCGTATCGCATTGGAATCCGAACGCCTCGCGGAGCATGCAAAAGTACAAGGCACTCGGATGCATTGCGCGCCCGTTCACCGCCGCCGACATTCTCGAGGCGATTAAACTCTACAATCGGCGCGGGAAAAAAGGCTTGGCGCGCGTGATTGCGTTTTTCAGTCCGAAAGGGCGCGCCGGACGAACAACTCTGGCGGCGGTATTGGCTCTTGCATTGGCGTCCAAAAGCGGCGAACGGGTGTCTCTCGTCGATGCCGATCTGCAATTCGGCGATCTGCCGATTTTTTTCGACATCGAACCGAAACAAACCGTCGTCGACATGACTCACGACGTGCAGTTGCTGACGCCGCTGACTGTGGAGCCGTATTATTACAACATTAAACCGAATCTTTGGCTGTTGAGCAGCCCCGACAGACCGGAATATGCCGAAATGGTTGATGCGGAGCGCATGGTTGATGCCGTAAGATTGTCTTGCAATGTCTTTCGCTACGTGCTGATTGATTTGCCGACGGGATTTAATCCGCTGTCGATCGGACTCAGCCGACTGGCGGATACCATTGTCATTATGGCAATGATCAACAACGGCTTTGAAATTCAGCATGTTCGGCGCGCATATGAAGTGTTTCGCTCGCAATCGAGTAAGATGAAAAAGGTTGTTTATCCGATCTTCACGCGTGTCAATCCCTGCACCGACGAAGAAAAACTCAAACTAGAATTGCAATTGGGCTATTCCATCCGAAATATCCTGCCGAACGAGTATCGAATGGTATCGCTCGCAAACAGCGGACGCTTGTCGAAAGGCTTGCCGATGGACTCGCAACTTGTCAAAATCGCCGACGAAATTACGAATGAAATAATTCGCGGGGAGTGGTAGACATGGCGATCGTTATTGTGCCGCTGCTCGTATCAATCATCGCGTTTTTCCTGACGCTGTTCCTCGTCTTTTACGTCCGAAGGCGGCGGAGCACGGATATTTTTCGCCGATTGCGACGTCATCTTCCGGACATTCCAAAATACGAAGAGAATACGGACTTCCTCGCGCAGCTGTATCGGCTCCTCAAGCGGCTGGCGAAGCCGATGACGAGCGTGAATTTCGCCGGGTTTTTGGATTTTAAATTGCGGCA
>CALGGX010000028.1 GCA_937916025.1 uncultured Selenomonadales bacterium | reverse complement strand
AACCTGAAATCGGCCGGAACCGAAAAGACCAAGCCGCTGAATTTTTCGTACGGCGATCAGACATTTTCGATTGCACCGGAAGAAATTAATTTTACGCCGAACATCGACGAAGCAACCCGTCAAGCATACAGCTTCGGACGCGGCGGCGATTGGACTCATAACATTCAAAGCCAGATCAGATGTGCGCTGAACGGACGCAATGTTGTTTTGACCGCCGGTTACGATGAAAATCTTTTGGCTGAAAAACTCAACGAGATCGCCGCGCAGATCAATCGGCAACCGTCAAACGCGTATTGTTATATCAACGCGGACGGTTCGATCGGAAAAGTTAACGGCGTGATCGGATACAAACTCGATACCGTGGCGATCGCTCAATCGCTGAAAACTCCGCTCGAGACGCTCGACATTCCGAACAACATCGAGTTGCAACCGGACGAAATTCTGCCGTTCGTCACGACTGAAGATATCGCAAACATCGACTCAATCATCGGCGAATACACGACTTCTTATTACCCCGGCGCGCGCGGCGATAACATTGCGCTTGCGGCGTCGTATCTCAACGATCGGATTGTCAAAACCGGTTGGGAGTTTTCATTCAACGACACGGTCGGCGAGCGGACTTACGCGGCGGGCTATCAGACGGCGGGCGTGATCATCAACGGCAGAACCGAAGACGGAGTCGGCGGCGGCGTTTGCCAAGTGAGCTCGACGCTTTACAATGCGGTTTTGCTGGCCGGTTTGACGCCGACGGTTCGGACGGCGCATTTCTTCCCCTCGACATATGTTGCGCCGGGTCGAGACGCCACGGTTGCCGACGGTCAAATCGATTTCAAATTCCGAAACGACCTGCCGCATAACGTATATCTGTTGTCGAGTGCGGGCAGTTCCTCGATGACGGTTTTTGTGCTCGGAACCCGCGCGGATCTCAACGGCGCGAAAATTGCCATCGAGCAGGACGGTTCGACGATGACGCCTTCGGTTTATCGCGTGTATTATCGCGACGGGCAAGTCGTCAAGGAAGAGTTCCTGCACACGGATTCTTACAGCGAGCCGGTAACGGATCCGCCGGTGACGGACTGATGAAGTGGATTAATCATCAAATCGTGACGGGATTCATCGTCTATGCGGCAACCGACAACGCGCTGTTCGTTGCGTCGTCGATTGTCGGCGCGGTGATTCCCGATCGCGTCGAAGGCTCGCCGCCGCGCGAAAAAAATGCGTATTGGGCATGGCGACGTCGACATCGGACTTGGTCTCATTATCCTCCGATCTATCTCGCATTGATCGGATTGATTTTTTTTGCAAAGGATTATTGTCAATTGCTCGACGCGAGTTTAATTCCGCCGGTGACGCTCGCGCTCGACGCGCTGATGTTTGCATTAATCGGAGCTCTGCTCCACATTGCCGAAGACGGCATTTGCGGCAAGGTTCCGATCTTTACTCCGCACTCGAAGCACGGCTTGAAACTCTTCGCCGTCGGCTCTTGGAAGGAATATTTCTTCGCGACCCTGATCATTCTGATCTGCCTCGCCTCGCGCATCGACAACATTGAAGAACTGCTCCGCGCGGCGGGCGGCAAAATCATCAACCGTTGACAAAAATTCGCCGATATCCTAAAATGTTGCCAAAAAAATTGAGCGACTGTGCTTATCGAGGAGCAACGCCGATAAACATATGGATGATTATACTTGGAGAAAACGACTTGAATTAAGGCGAAAGCGGCGGAAGCGTGAGCGTTTGGTCGCCTTCTTTCTTTTTGCAACCGTCCTCGGTTGTTTGGTGTGGTATCTGTTCGTCTACACGAAGACGCCGACATATGCAATGCGCTCGGCATTTTCCGCGTTGCAGGACAACGACATCGAGACATTCCGGCGGCACGTCGATCTGCCGTCGATCATGTCGCGCGCGTATGATGATCTGACATACGATCTTTTCAAGTACGACAAACAGTTGAGCGAACACGAGCGGTCGTTGTTCGAGAACTTCTACGTGCTGATCCGTCCGCAAATGTCTGAAGGCGCGGTTGATGTGATTGAATATCGGCTGAACAACGGGCAATGGATTTTGCCCGGAGGCATTTTGACGGGGCGGCAACTCGGAATCGATTTCGATCTGTTGCTCGAACGGAGTTTAATTCGCCATACGACAATTGAAGAGCTCGGAAACATAGAATACGTCGGCGATAAAGCCCGCGCGGAGCTCAAAGTCGTCGAAGATTACACGGGCATGCCGTTCACTTTGGAGCTCGAACTCGAACACGTTTCGGATTCGGGAAGAACATACGGCGGCGGTGAAATTGAGATTTTTGATCACAAATGGACGGTCGGAAGTTTCAATTTCAATTTCGATCAAACGACGTGGAAGGTAGTCGGCATCAGCAATTATCGGGATTATCTCGATGTGGTGTCGCCGATTTTGCGTCAGGAACTGGCGGATTACATCGACGCGACGGCGGAAATCGTCGATCGATACAATTCAACATTCCACCTTCAGCAAGACACGTTTGCATTTATGCAACAGACGCGCGAAGGCATAATGACGGAGCAACAGCGACAGAATGTGGCGGGTTACATCGAAAGCACGATCATTCCGACATTGGAAGCGCGGCAGAACGAGCTCGATCAAATCAGCGTGCCGAAGGGCGCGAGTTATCTCGCCGAGCGGCGACGCGAGTCGACCGATATCACAATTCGCGCGTGGCTGTTTTACATTCAGGGCTTGCGAGAATATTCGCCGGCGGCGTTTGATACGGCAGAGAGTCTTTTGAAGCAGGAACTGGCGGTTGATCAACGCGTCGAGGAACTCGTGCATAATTCTGCCGTCAGTCGCGACCGCCCGGATCTGCCGTAAAAAATCCGTTTTGGATGGTGAAAAAATTGATGGATCGATTGCGCGAGCTCATTCCGCAAGAATTTCTCGACAGCGAGCTCGCCGAGCTCAAGGCGCATAAATTTCGCATAGCGGCATTGTTTTTTTCGATGATCGGCTTGCTGATTGTTGTATTTATTGATGACGCCGAAACCGTGTCGAAGTCGGCAATCGTTGTTGAAAAACCTCTCGAAGAAAAGTCACCCGACGTTGAAATTTCGGATCCGAAGTCGGATCGCCGGGCGGAGATCATCGGCTTGGCACGCGCGTCGGAAGACGTGAAGCTGATCAATCCGTTTGCAGTCGATCTCCCGAAGCCGCCGCCGGAACCGATTGTAATTCCGATCACTGCTCCGCCGCCGCCGCCGACATTGAGCGCGCCGCCGCTCGAGAGTAAACAGTTTGAAAAAAAGTCGATTGAGAAAATTACTGCCGCTCCGATTGCGCCGCGCATTCTCCTGACACTCAAAGGCACGGCGATAAGTGACGAAAAGAAGATCGCGGTTGTGCATCGCGAGATCGTTACGGCAAAATCTGATGAAAAATCCGGCGGCAGTGTCGAAAATCGATTGCTGAAAATCGGCGAAGTACTCGACGGACGGACGGTCGTCGACATCGGCAGAGATTTTGTCGAATTCGACGACGGCGAACGACTCGAACTCTCGAGGATTCAGCCATGAAAAAATTGTTGACAGTGTTGATGCTGTCATTTTTATTGCTTGCCGCGCGTGCTTCGGCAATGACATTGAACGTGCACGAAGGCGATCTGCATTCGACGGTGATGTTGATTGCGGAAATGGGCGGTTTGAATGTGGCGGTTGACGACTCGGTGAAGGGCGCGATCACGATTGCGTTGGAGGATATCGAGCCGCGCGATGCTCTCGAGATCGTGGCGAAAACGAAAGATCTGAAGATTGTCGAAGATAACGGGATCATCATGATAACGGCGGTGTATTTGACAAACGCGCTGATGGATGCGTACGTTCTGCCGGTGCAATACGGCGACGCGGAAGCGTATCGCGAGACGATTGTCAACACTCTGGAGCTCGAAAAAGAAGATGATGATGACGATGAATATAAGCGCGTGTATCATCGCGACGGCAGTTACACGGAGTATCGTCGGCAGGCGAACGAAACTCGTCGAGTCGACAACGATAAGCGCGTGATGGTCAATAAAGATGCGAATGCGCTGATTCTCTACGGCACTCAACTCGAATACGAACGCGCGAAGAAAATTCTCGCGGCACTCGACATTCCGCTCAAGCAGGTTTCGATTGAAGCAAAGATCGTAGCCGTCAACAAAGACGCGACGAAAGACCTCGGCGTCGAATGGACATGGTCGTCAATTCCGAGATATGCCGATTACAATCCGAGCACGACGACTTCAGTCAACAACACGACGACGGTTACGGAGAGTTACTATACTCGGAAGCAGGACGAGACGACCGGTTACGGCGTGGTGCAGTTCGGGCGGGTTCCGAACGCGTATGTTCCTTACGAGTGGTATTTCGGCGCGCGCTTGAATGCGCTGATCACGAACGGCAAGGCGCGTATGCTTTCCAAGCCGAACATCACGACGGTGCAGGGGCATGAAGCCGTCATCAATGTCGGAAACAGCGTGCCGGTTCCTCGGACGGATGTCAGCAATTCGGTCACGACGACTTCGTTTGAATATCGGGATGCGGGCATTATTCTGCGCTGTACTCCGCGCGTGAATGCGGACGGTTCGATCACGACTTTGATCCACACGGAAGTGAGCACGCCGCAATACGTAGCCGATCTCAAAGCGTATCGTTTCAGCAATCGCTCGGCGGATACAACCGTGACGATGCGGGACGGCGAGCCGCTCGTGATCGGCGGTTTGATCGGCAAGGATGAGGAGAAGGCGATCAGAAAAATTCCATTCCTCGGCGATCTGCCGTTGCTCGGCGCGCTGTTTCGCAACGTCCGAAAGAGCAAATCGGACTCGGAGCTGGTGATCTTCTTGACGGCGCATGTGCTCGGCAATTGAAAAAAATACTTGCAAATAAAATTTAATTTATACAAAAAATTTATATATA
>CALGGX010000027.1 GCA_937916025.1 uncultured Selenomonadales bacterium | reverse complement strand
TCGAGGGCGGTTACATCTACAGTTCTGAAGATGTCGAATTCACTCTGCTCGGCGCAACTCTCGTCGATGAAGATCAAAACGAACGCCCCGATAACGTCAACGTCAACATTTCGTCGATTGAAGGCGCGGGCGTGATTGCGATCATCGGCGGCTTGAACGGCGAAATTTCATTGAACGGCAGTTCGCTCGGCATTCTCGGCGATACTTCTTACAGCGTCGGCTTGATCGGAGCAAACGGCAATTTCACGGTCGACTCGTACTCGAACATCAGCCCGGGCGCGACGATTTACGCGAGCGGCAAAAACATCGACACGGAGTCGGACGGCAATTACACTTTCGGCGACGGCGTTTTCACCGTCAACGATCAAGTCGTCACCGTCAACAACAATTCAAACGGCATCACGTTTGCAATCAACGGCGATACGATCTCGGCGGTCGGCATCATTCAAAACGGCGGCTTGCTCGAAGGCGTCGGCGATGCGAGTGTTGCCGTCAACGGCACGGCGACCGTCAACGGCGTCGTGTATTCGACGGACGATCCGAACGGCATTGTCGTCAGCGGCTCGACGATCACCGGACTCGATGCCAATTCGATTTTGACAATCACGCCGTCGGGAACTTACGTCGTCAACTCTACCGAGCTCGAGATTACTTCCGACACGGCGATCTATGGAATCAATTCCACTCTCGCGGCAATCGGAAGCGCGGCGGAGCGTCGTGCACGGAACATTTTCGACGTGCCGGACGATGCGGAATTCATCAGCGCGGCTCGCGTGCGCGCGACGCTCGATGCAACCGGCGAGAGTTCCATCGGCGGCTTCGATTGGCGCGGCAGTAAAATTATTGAATTGAACGAGCGCACGGACGATGTCACCGCGAATTTGGATCGAAGTACGGGCAGGAAGTTTGTCGTGATTGACGGAGACGGCGATCAAACCGTCAATTTCAATAATTCAATGAAAAACGCCGCGCTGATTGAAGAAGACGTTGACGGAGAGAAGATCATCAACGCGGGCAATTCCGGCGACGTCATTATCAATTACTCCACCCGCGCTGATGTAACGATCAACGGCGGCGCGGGCGCGGACTCGATCATCGCAGCGGGCGGGCATAACGAGATCATCAATCTCGCCAACGGCGGTTCGGATACGATCAATGCACCGAGCGGCGCGAGCGTCCGAGGATACGATCCGGCGAGCGGCGCGGCATTCATCACTCCGATCAGCAAGGCATCGTTGCAGGCGGCGATCGAAAACGGCACTTTGTCTTTCGGCAACGGCACTTTCAATGTCAATGACGGCGGCGCGGTTTCGATCGACGGCGTCGACGCGACGACCGAGATCAATCTGCTCGACAACGGCGGCAATTCGACGCACGTGATTTTCGGCAATCGAGACAACGTCACGGTCGGAATGGACGCGGCATCGATCGATCTGCTCCTTTACGGCGATCTCGCAGAATTGACATTGCTCGGCGGTGCGGGTAACGACACCATCATAGCCGGCGAAGAAAATCTCGTTCGCGGCGGCGGCGGAAACAATCGCGTCATTCTGAAATCGGACGATGCGGCACGCGGCAATTCGGTCGAGCTCGGCAACGGCGACGACACGGTTGAAGTCTTCACGCCGGGTTGGGATACGCTTGCGTCCGATCGGATTTTGACTGCAGAAAATACTTCGACGATCAGTTATGCCTTCCAAGACAACGATCTTCATGTGAGTACGCGCGGCGGCTCGATGCGTGTCACGTCGATTAAATCCGATACGGCGACGAAGGTCTTCATGAGTACGGCAATCGAAAACGCTCCGACCCGCGCGGTTCTCATCGATGCAGGCTCGACATACAAGGTTGCGACAGAAGACGAGAAGGCGGATCGATATATCGGCTTGGGCGAGAGCGTCGGCGTCGATTTTTCCGAGTACAACGCCGATCAGTCACTGGATTTGAACGGCAACGGCAATCGAAACATCGAGCAGGTTACGCTCGGTGGCGGCAATTCTTCATTGAAGGGCACGGTCAACAACGAGACGCTCACGGCGGGAGTCGGACGCTCGACAATCGACAGCGGCGACGGCAATGACATGCTGATTGCGGCGTCGAAAGACGAAAAGACTTCCGGCTCGACGTTCGTTTACACCGCCGGACTCGACACCATTCAAAATTACGAAACCGTCGGCAATGAAAATTCTTCGACGGCGGACGAGATCATGTTTAACGCGCAAATCACGGCGGTCGAGTCATTCGGCAATGATGTTGTGATCGAAGCGGGCTCGGTAGATCAATTGACGATCATGGATGCGGCGAATGCTCCGATCAAAGTCAACGGCGGCGTGTTCGAGATCGGCGAGAACATGATCTATCAGTCGAATGTGCTCGGCTACTTCGGCGCGGGAGTTTCGACATTGAATGTCGGTGACGGCGGCGGAAATGTTTGGCTCAACGGCGCGCTCGGAAATTACTACGGCAATGTCGGAGTGATCGACGCGTCGGGTTCTTCGGCGGATTCGACGCTCGTCGGCAACACGAACTCGGATGACGTGATCATCGGCGGCAACGGCACGAATTTGTTCTGGGGCAGCATGGGCGGCAACGATCGATTCACGGGCGGTACCGGCTACAATGAGTACTTCTATCTTTACGGCGACGGCAATGACACAATCGACAGCGCGAGTGACGACGACGTGATCAAATTGCTGAATATCGGCGTCGATCAGATCAATTGGGCGGATCAGCGAATGTCCGGCGATTCGATTTACATGAAATTCAATGACGGCGGCTCGTTGACGATCAACACGCGGCTCGATATTCGCGTCGAATTGGGTGACGGCTCGTATTGGTCGACGGAGCGATCTAATAACTCATGGTATTATCGCGCTTGAAACTTCCGCGCGGACTTTGAAAAAAAATCGGGCGAAAAAAATCGGGCAATCGTCTTTCGCGAGACGACTGCCCTGTTTTTTTTCGATTAAAGGTATTTCAGTTCGAGCGCGCGAACCATCTCAATGTATTTGTCTTTGCACTGGTTGAAATTGTTCCGCGCGATAAATTGCAGACACGGTTCGAGATACTCCGTCCGAATGCCGCGATAAATCTCCGCCGAATTTGTATTTTGTTCGATCGCCGCGACAATCTTCGGCGCGATTTCGTAATACCGATCGATGAGCGATTTGCCGTCCGATTGATTGACGAGCCAACCGTCTCGGAATGATCTGAACGTCGTCAATTCAAAGCAATCGTCCGGTTTGCCGTCCGCCGCGCATACCGCCGTAGTGATGAAGCATTTGCTGTCCGACTCCGGTTTGCCTTTTCCGTCGTCTCTCGGCATGGCTTCAGGCGGAATGTCATATCCGTTCTCCAATGCTTTATTCGCCCAATACTTCGCCGCAGACATGTCCGTCTCGCCCAACAAGCCGTTTTTATAGATCAACATCATGTAATAAGCGGCAACTCCGGCTTGCGTGCGCTCGAATGCTTCGCGATAGCATTTGAACGCCTCTTGAAAATCTCGCTTTTTAACCCAATAATCACCGAGAGCGATCAGTGCATGGTCATTTCCCAATTCGATTGATTTCTCAATCCACATGCGACCTCTCTCGATATCTTGCGCAACACCTTCGCCGTTCAAAAACATCTCGCCGAGATTTTCCATTGCGTCGGCATGATCGGCTTCCGCCGCCTTTTTGAAAAGTTCAAACGCCTTCCGATCGTTTTTCTCGACGCCTTCTCCAAAGCGATAGAGAAATGCCATGTTCGACAGCGCATCGATATTTCCGGCGTCGGCGGCTTGTTTGTAAAGTTCAAAGGCTTTATGTTTGTCCTGTCTGACGCCGTCACCGCTGTAATACATATCCGCCATGTTACTCAACGCATCAACATTTCCGGCGTCGGCGGCTTTGCGGAACCATCTCATTGCCTCGTACGGATCGGGTTCATTGTTGACTTCACCGTTGTAATACATCAAACCGAGTCGATTCATCGCAACGGAATTTCCGGCATCGGCAGACATTTTGAAAAGCTCGAGTGCTTTTTGAACATCTTGCCTGACGCCGTTTCCAAAGCGATACAGTCCCGCCATATTTGAAAGCGCGTAAATATTTCCGGCATCGGCGGCTTTGCGGTACCAATCCATTGCCTCGTAGGGATCGGGGCTTCCAATCTCGCCGTCGTCGTACATCAAACCGACTTTATTCATTGCATCATCGTCGCCGGCGGCAGCGGCACGTTTGTAGAGCTCGAGTGCTTTCCGACTGTCTTGTTTGACGCCGTCACCGGAGCGATAATGATCTGCCAAGTTAAGCAGTGCGTCAATATCACCGGCATCGGCGGCACGACGAAAATATTCCATCGCCTTGTACAGATCGGCTTCAACACCCCAACCTTGTTCGTACATTTCGCCAATCATATTGACGGCGGCGGCACTGCCGAGTTTTTCCGCCTGTTTGAAATACTTAAGTGCAACGGCAGGATCTTTCTTATCAACAAGTGACGAACAACCGAGCTCGAACAATTCATCGCTGTCGACAGTGCTCGATTTGCTCGACGGCTCGATCTCTCGAAACGACGATTCGGAATTTCTGTCGCGTTCGGGAGCAGATGACTTTTTGGAAGTTTCAACCGCGCCGAGTGACGAAACATGCTTGCCGTTGATGATGACGTTTTTGAATGCAATCCCGAACGATTCAAGCTCATTGACTTTGTCGGGCGGCATGACTTTGACATTCACTCCGCCTTCGCCGATTCCGATATACTTCTTGTTTTTCATTCGCAACGGAATGCGAAATGTGTTCGATCCGCACAGAAAAATCTCGTTACAACCGTCGTTGAGCAAATCGCCGAGTTCCGATTGATCAAACGCGACTTGATCAACCTTCGCAAGCATGTTTTGATCGGACGTGTAACGACGGAGTTTTTCAAGCCGCTCCGCGCGGTCGGGATCATCTTCCGACTCGACTTCGATACCAAAAATTTTGCCGAGCTTCTCGGCGAGTTTAGGATCATCTGCCGACAACTGCTCGACGGCTTCCGCCTCTTCGTCGTAGAAACGAGTCGTCAACCATTCGAGAAGCCGACCGCTTCTGAAGTGCTCGACCGCTTTATCTTCGTTGTAGTGCTCCTTCAGTTCGTCAATGTCTGCAACGACGACTCCGTCATCCATGTCGAGTAAGTATTTCATTTTCGCCATCAACATCACGCCTTTACTCATGGAATTTCTAACCATGATATAATATTTTTTGCATGCATGCAATCAAAAGTTGTAAAAAATTCTGCTTGACAGGTTTGCACTCGAGCACTGTATAATATAATCAATTCATCAAGATTGGAGTGAATCGAATGACTGCAGTGAAAAAGATTTGGCAGGACAGCTATCAACTCTTCATCGACGGCAAATGGCGCGACGCCGAGGGCGGCAAGACGTTTGACGTTTACAATCCCGCCAACGGCGAGTTCATGACAAAATGCGCCGCCGCTTCAAAAGCCGACGTTGACGAGGCGGTTGCCGCCGCTTGGAAAGCATTTCCGGCATGGAAAAAAGTCGGCGTCATCGAACGCGCCGCAATCCTGCTCAAAATCGCCGACATCATCGACGCAAACGCCGAGCATCTTGCAATGATCGAAACGCTCGACAACGGCAAGCCCATTCGCGAGACGCTCAACGTCGATGTGCCGCTCAGCTCCGATCATTTCCGTTACTTCGCCGGCGTAATCCGCGCGGAAGAAGGTTCGGCGACAATGCTCCGCGAGGACGCACTCAGCATCATCATCAACGAGCCGATCGGCGTCGTCGGTCAGATCGTGCCGTGGAACTTCCCGTTCCTGATGGGCGCATGGAAACTCGCGCCCGCGCTTGCGGCAGGAAACTGCATCATCTTCAAACCGTCGTCGACAACTTCGCTGTCGATCCTCGAATTCGCAAAACTGATCGAAAAAGAATTGCCGCCCGGCGTTCTGAACATCGTCACGGGCAGCGGCAGCAAGACGGGGCAATTTGTTCTCGATCATCCCGACATTCGGAAATTGGCGTTCACGGGCTCGACCGAAGTCGGCTATTCCGTAGCAGAGGCGGCGGCAAAGAAATTGATCCCCGCGACGCTCGAGCTCGGCGGCAAGTCCGCAAACATCTACTTCGACGATTGCAATTTCGACAAAGCAATCGACGGCGCATGCGTCGGCATTCTCTTCAATCAAGGGCAGGTATGCTGTGCGGGCTCGCGCATTTTCGTGCAAGATACTCTCTATGACAAATTCGTTGCGGCGTTGAAGGCGAAATTCGAGAGTGTCAAAGTCGGTCTGCCGTGGGAACGCGACACGCAAATGGGCTCGCAAATCGACAAACGTCAGCTCGAAAAAATTCTGAAGTATGTCGAGATCGGAAAATCCGAAGGCGCGCAAGTGATCACGGGCGGCGAGCGGGCTGTCGTCGAAGGCGGCGAAAACGGCGCATTCATGAAACCGACTTTGATTGCGGACGTCAATAACAAGATGACGGTTGCATGCGAGGAGATTTTCGGACCGGTGGCGGTCGTGATCAAGTTCCATGACGAAGCCGAAGTGATTGAGATGGCGAACGACAGCGAATACGGACTCGGCGGCGCGGTTTGGACGCAAGACATCAATCGTGCACTCCGAGTCGCGCGCGCGATTGAAACGGGGCGCATGTGGATCAACGCTTACAACGATCTGCCGGCAGGTGCACCGTTCGGAGGATATAAAAAATCCGGCATCGGGCGCGAAACTCACAAGATGATCATGAATGCTTACACTCAGAAGAAAAACATCTTCATCAACACCGGCGAGAACGTCAGCGGACTGTATTGATAATTAGGAATTAGGAGTTAGGAATTAGGAATTAGGAATTAAAACACCGTGCTCTCAATTACGAATTACGCATTATTAATTACGAATTACGAAAAAAAAAAAAGCGGTTTAACCGCCTTTTTTTTTTATCGCGTAACTTGCGCGAAGTAGTCTTTGTAAGACATCGTATCGCTCCAAATTCGACTGTGTCCTTTTTTAAAAACCGGTTCACGCCAATTGCCGTACCAACTTGTCAAAACATCATCGTATTCCGCCGGACAAGAAATTGTTGCAAGTTCAAACGGCAAATCAATCGTTTTATCGAACGATGCGACTTTAAATATGCGTTTCCTGCGAAGAAACAGCAACAACCCCCCGACATATTGCGATTCGGTATTTTGCAATTCTGTATATAAATCTGCCATATGTTTTTCAAAATTACGCGCGCGCAGATGAAACGGCATATCGAGAAATTTCTTAAGCTGATCGAGCGGTGTGACAAAACTTTTTTTGTTATTCAATCCGTCAATGATCTTCTGTCGATGACTCACGGCAAGAAACAGTTCTGTTGCAATGTCAAAATTACGTTGCTTTTTCTCGTCGGCGAACGGCGGGACAAAATCGAGCGGAAAAATGTCAATCCAAATGCCTTGGTTGACGTTTTGCGCGAAGCCCAATTCAATTGAATCGTATTACTGTCGCGAAGTTTCACATATCCCGCGCGGGTCGGCCAAAACCAGTTTTTACTACGGATTGTGTTTGTAACTTCAGTCGAGAGGAACTGCAAATTTTCGTCGGTATTGTCATCAAAAGCCGCTTCCTCTTCCAAGCGATAGTCAATCCAATTATCGAGGAAGTAATTGGAATCGAGTTCCGTAGGCGCAATTTGAATGAACTTGTCGTAATCCGGACGAAGCATTGCCAGATCAACATCGTCATCCCACGGGATAAATCCGTTATGCCGCGCGGCTCCGAGCAATGTTCCCGCATATGCGAACCACTTCAAATTATGTTTTTTGCAGATACGCGCAAATTCATTGATCAATTTGATCTGAACATTCCACAGTCGCTTGCGTTGACTCGTCACCAGATATCCGCATCGCACCTCGTCAAAAAACAATTCATTAATAAACGACTTCATAAACTGCCTCCTTTTTTATCGCGTAACTTGTGCGAAATAATCTTTGTAAGAAATATTGTCACTCCAAACGCAATCGTGCACGGTGTAAAACAACACTTTGCGCCAATCGCCGTACCATGCCGTAAGCGCGCCGTCATAATCCGCCGGACACGACAGCGATATCAATTCATAGGGCAACTCAATCGTCTTCTCGAAGCAATACGCCGCAATGAATTTTCGATTGAACAGAAATTTCGTCCGCCACGAGACGTTTCGCGAATTGCAAAATGTTTTGCTTAAATACTCTTCGTAAACTCGCGCCCGATCTCGGAACGGCAACTCGATCATCGCCTCCAATCGATCAAGCGGCGTGACAAACTCCGAGTTCGTCGCCAACATTTTTTTTACGCGCGGTCTTTCGCCGACGGCAAGAAACAGTTCTTTCGCGATCTCGAAATGCGTTTGATCTTTCGGATCGTCGAAAGGCGGTGTCGGATCGAACGGGAATATATCAATCCAAATGCCTTGATGTACGTTGCGTCGTTCCGACCATTGAATTTGCGTCGTGTCGTTGGCGCGGAGCTTTGCATAGCCCGCATTTAGCGGCCAATATCTTTTTTTTGCGCGAATGTCGTCAACGATCTCTTTCGACAAGCTCGGAAATTTGTCATCGATCGATTGATCAAAATCCGATTCTTCTTCCAATCGATGATTGATCCAATTGTCGAGAAAAAACTCCGGTTTGAGTTCCGTCGGCGCAACACGCATGAATTTGTCGTAATCCGGACGAAGCATCAGCAGATCGACATCGTCATCCCACGGAATGAAGCCCTTGTGTCGGACGGCTCCGAGCAGAGTTCCGCCATGCGCGAACCATCGAATGTCATGTTTTCGACAAATCCGAGCGACCTCGAGAATCAATTTGATCTGAACATTCCACAGCCGCTTGCGTTGACTCGTCACCAAATATCCGAGTCGAATTTCATCGAGATACAAATCCTTGACGAATGATTTTTCTTCCATCGACTTCATCTCCGCTGAAAAATTTCCCGACGAAATTGTATATCAATCAATTGCGGCTGTCAAAAGGATTTGCCGCCGTCAAGTCGAATAGATTTTCTCGAGGTGATACGAAATGAAAAACTTTTTGCGGGGAAAATTTTTACTCCCGCTGTTCCTGATGTTGTTGCTCTGCTTATTGCCGTCGGTTGACGCAGCGGAATCGCCGAAGTTCGGCACGCAAGCCGGAGAACTGATCATCTTCCATACCAACGATCAGCACTCGCGTGTTTCGACAGACGACGACGGCGGGAAATCGATCGGGCTCGCGGAAATGTCGGCGGCTGTCAAGGCGACGAAGGTGAAAAATCCCATGGTGCTTTGGCTCGATGCCGGCGATACTTTTCATGGTACGCCGCGCGTCAATATCAGCCGGGGAATGAACATGGTTGAATTGCTCAACGTCGCCGGAGTTGATGTCGTCACGCCCGGCAATCACGATTTTAATTACGGCTTCACCCGGCTCGAGCAATTGTCGAAGGCTTTCAAGGGCTCGGTTTTGAGTGCAAACATCGCGCAACGCAAAAATCATAAGTTCGCGTTCAAGCCGTATAAGATTTTCAAAATGGCGGACGGAACAAAAGTCGGCGTGTTCGGTTTATCGACGCCCGACACGGCTTACAGCACCAATCCGGCGAACATCACGACGATTGAGTTCCTCGATCCGATCGAGCAATCGAAAATGATCGTCGGCAAAATTCGCTCGAAAGTCGACGTGTTGATTGCCGTCACGCATCTCGGAGTAAACGACAGCGCGAGCGTTACGAGCAAACAACTCGCGGCGGCAGTTCCGGAAATCGATCTGATTGTCGACGGTCACAGCCACACGACTCTGCCGGACGGGCTGATGATCGGCAACACTCTGATTGTGCAGACCGGTTGTCATGAACATAAACTCGGGCGCGTCAAACTGCTGATGCGCAATCACCGAATTACGGCGAAACAGGCGCAATTGCTTGACGCGCTCGAAGTGAAACGCATCGCTCCGACGCCCGATGCGACCGTTCTCGAAAAACTCGCGACAATCGAGGTCGAGAACAAAAAAATCTTCAACGAAGTGATCACGCAATCCGAACGTCGATTGACGGGCGAGCGCAGTTTCGTGCGTCGACATGAGTCCGAGCTCGGCAATCTCACTGCAGACGCATTCAGATGGAAGACCGGTGCGGATATTGCAATCATCAACGGCGGTGCTCTTCGTACCGATCTTCCGAGCGGCGCGATCACGCGCGGCAACATCCTGTCGATCTTCCCTTTCAGCAACACGATCGGAGTCATTGAGATCGATGGCAGATCGATCAAGGCGA
This sequence comes from uncultured Selenomonadales bacterium, assembly GCA_937916025.1. The sequence goes on along the minus strand of CALGGX010000027.1, from coordinate 1,160 downwards.
TGCTCGAACACAGCGTTGCGTTTTATCCCGACGAATTCGGCGGCTTTTTGAACGTCAGCGGCATGACGTTTACGTTTGATCCTTCCGCGCGGGTCGGCGCGAGGATCAGCGACGTTTATATCGGCGACGAGCCGCTCGAAAACTCGAAGACGTATACTCTGGCGGCGGCGGATTTTCCGCTCTCCGGCGGCGACGGCTTTGAAATGCTCGCCGGTCGAAAAACTGTCGGCAAGTACGGATCAACGGAAGATGCCGTTGTCGAATATCTGAACACGGTCGGCATGCCCGATATCGGCATCGGACGCATCAATGTTGTCGGCGAAATTGCAGAAAGAAATGCCGCATAAGAAATTCTTCGTCTTGACGGCATTGACGATTTTCGCGGCGAGCGCGTTCGTTTGCAGTCTCGCATTCGGATCCGTCGACATTCCGGCAATGAACATTCTGCACGGGACGCTCGACACGACGCAATTTCAGATCATCGAAAACATTCGCCTGCCGCGAACGATCGTTGCCATGCTGGTCGGCATCAATCTCGCGTTGTCGGGAGCGATCTTGCAAGCCGTCATGAAAAATCCGCTCGCCGATCCGCACATCATCGGCATTTCGAGCGGCGCGGGATTGTTCGGCATTTTCGTCATGCTCGTCCGCAGCGATTCGGGATTGCTGACCACGAATCCATCAATGATGATGTAGTCCTCGATGGGCTTGCCGGTGGCGGCGACGGCCTTCACGAGGGCTTGCTGGTTAGCCGAAAGAGCCAGTTCGTTGAGGTTGCCCGGGGTCTCGCAGTAGGAGTTCTCGCCTACGCAGAGCATGACAACGTCGGCATGGCGGGCGGCCTGGACGGCCTCCTGAACCATGCGGTCGTCGGTGTATTCGTCGAACCAATTGCCCTCTTCGATGTAGCGGACGCCCTGGGCGAAGGTAACGTTGGACGGGCCGAACTCGTGCTGCATGGCCTCGAGGATGGTGTTGTATTGTGCGCCCAGCTCGTCGCCGCGCTTGCCCTGCCAGGTGTAGCTCCAGCCGCCGTTGAGGCCGCGGATGGTGTTGGCGTTGGGGCCGCAGACGAGCACCTTCGTGCCGGCGGCAAGCGGCAGCAGGTGGTCGGTGTTCTTCAGCAGCACCTCGCCTTCCTCAGCAGCGCGGAGGGCCTT
>CALGGX010000026.1 GCA_937916025.1 uncultured Selenomonadales bacterium | reverse complement strand
CTGGCGGCGTCGTGGGAACGGTGTTCATTGCGATTCAGAAGGGCGTCGCGCGAGGCATCTTCTCGAACGAGGCGGGTCTTGGCTCCGCACCGATTGCCGCCGCCGCCGCGCGTACCGATCACGCCTCGCGTCAAGGCTATGTCAACATGACCGGCACTTTCTTCGACACGATCATCATCTGCATGCTTACCGGTCTCGTGATTTCGTCGTCGGGCATGCTCGGCTCCATCGATCCCACCACAGGCAAACTCTACAGCGGCGCGCAATTGACGATCATTGCCTTCGGCTCAGTCTTCGGCGAATACGCAAAATACATCGTCTCCCTGTCGCTTTCGCTGTTCGCGTTTACCACCATCCTCGGTTGGGAATATTACGGCGAGAAGTCGCTCGAATATCTCATCAGCAATCGTCAAGTGATTTACATGTATCGCTTCTTCTTCAGCGTGATTACGTTCGTCGGCGCGACGCAGACGCTCGACATTGTCTGGAACTTCTCCGACACGATGAACGGTTTGATGGCGATTCCGAACTTGATCTGCCTGCTGATTCTCAACAAAGACATTGCGAAAGAGTGCTTCCACTTCCAAGAAGTCGTCGTCGAGCGCGAAAAGAACGGAGAGATTGTCGACTTGCACGATCACCTGCACTCCGCTCACTGACATTTATGGCGAAACAGAAATATTTCAACGCGAAGTCGATGACGGCGTTCATCACGTTTATGAACATGTACCCGCCGCTGTCGACGGACTTATACCTGCCCGCGCTCCCCGAGATGGGAGCGTTTTTTTCCGCAAGCCCCGCGCTCGTGAGCTTGACTTTGACGGTCTTCTTCTTCACCTTCGCCGTGTCGATGATCGTGTTCGGACCTCTCTCGGATAAATTCGGGCGCAAGCCGATCATCATATTCGGCACTTCGATTTACACTCTCGCGTCGCTCGGTTGCGCGCTGGCGACTGACATTTACATTCTGCTGCTCGGTCGGATATTGCAGGGACTCGGTTCCGGCGCGGTGATCACTTCTTCGACCGCTCTGATCAAAGACTGTTTTCGCGGTTCGATCATGGCGAAAATACTCGCGATCACTCAAGCTCTCGGCGTTATCGCTCCGATGGCGGCTCCGCTCGCCGGCGGCTTCTTGCTGACATTCACATCGTGGCGCGGCTCGTTCGTCGTGTTGACCGCACTCGGCGCACTCAATCTGATTCTCTGCTTCTTCTTCACCGAGACGCTCGACGAGAAGCGGCGGTATCACGGCAGTGTTTTCAACTCGCTCGGGCTGTTGCTCGACGTCGGCAAGCAGAAATACTTCATGCTGTTGCTGTTGATGTTCGCTATTCTGCACGCGCCGTACATGGCATATTTGAGTGTGTCGTCGTTCGTCTACATCGAGCACTTCATGCTCACGCCGCAACAATACAGTTACTTTTTCGCGTGCAATTCGGCGGCGTCGGTGCTCGGTCCGGTGACGTACTTGCGATTGAAGAACTTCATCTCGGAAGGCGCAATGATTCGGCTGTGTTTGATCGTGCCGATGATCAGCGGCGCATTGATCTTGACTGCAGGGCATTGGAGCGCGATCGGCTTTTTGACGTCGTTCCTGCCGTTCACGGTGATCGGGGCGGTCGCTCGTCCGCTCTGCATGAATATTTTGCTGAACACGGTCAAGGAAAATGTCGGCTCCGCCTCGTCGATGATCAACTTCGTCAACACATTGTTCGGCAGTATCGGCATGATGGCGGGCACGCTCCCGTGGTCGAATTTGATTGACGGGCTCGGCATCATCATTCTGACGGCGGCAGGCATTGCAGTGATTTTGCATCGCGTCGTCAAACTTACGAGCGGCTGATGTTTCCGGCGTGCGCTCCGAATGAAAACGTTTCGATAAACTGTTCCGCCAAATTCAATCGATCGGGCGGCAGACTTTCGAGATTATCGAGAAGCGGAATAAAACCCCGAGGGCTGGCGATATTAGCCGCAAAGCGGCTAACCTTCCGCTATTCCAAACCGGTACGACAGCAGATGTCCGAGTTACCATTCAAAGGACGTTCTGTACAACTTTGCGCCGACCGTTTTTCTGAAACAATTTTGTTGACCATTAAAAGCGGCGGGGATTTTCTCCTCGCCGTTTTTAATCGGCTATGACTTGCAATCGCTTGATCGACATGTCTTCCGGTCCGGTGATCTGACAGCCTTTCTTCTTCGCATAGCGAATGTAATCGAGAATCTCGCGCGTGATCTTCTCGCCCGGCGCGAGGATTGGAATCCCGGGCGGATAGCACATCAAAAATTCCGCCGCCGTCTCGCCGATTGTCTCTTCGATCGGCAGAGATTTTTTTTCGGCGTAAAACGCCTCTTTCGGATTGCAAACGACGATCGGATCGATATACTCTGCCTTCAGCATTTTCGACGGGTCTTTGCGATAGATGCGCTTGATCTCGGCGAGCGCGGCGACGAGTCTCTCGATGTCTTTCAATCGATCGCCGACGCTCACATACGCGAGGAAGTTTGCGATATCGCCGAACTCGACTTGAATGTCGTACTCGTCTCGTAGCAGGTCATAGACTTCGACGCCCGCCAAGCCGATCGATCTCGTGAACACCGAGAGTTTTGTGATATCGAAGTCGGCAACGGAATCGCCGTCGATCAGCTCGCGGCTGTAGGCGTAATATCCGCCGATTGCGTGGATCTCGTCTCGCGCGAACTCGACCAACTCGATCACTTTGTCGAAAATCTCCTTGCCATGCAGTGCGAGATTGCGCCGCGAAATGTCGAGGCTCGACATCAACAGGTAGGAGCCGCTCGTCGATTGCGTGATGTTGATGATCTGATGGACGTAGCCGACGTTGATTGCTTCCGAGCAGAACAGCATCGACGATTGCGTGAGCGAGCCGCCGGATTTATGCATCGACACCGCCGCCATGTCCGCGCCGACATGCATCGCCGCCTTCGGCAATCGATCGTTGAAATACAGATGCGTGCCGTGCGCTTCATCGGCGAGGAGTTTCATGCCGTTCGCATGCGCGAGCCGGACGAGCTTCTCAATGTCCGAGCAAATGCCGTAGTAGGTTGGGTTGTTGACGAGAATCGCCTTGGCGTCGGGATTTTGTTTGACGGCGGCTTCGACTTCGCTGACCTTCATTCCGAGCGAAATGCCGAGGCGATCGTCGACTTGCGGATTGACATAGATCGGATGCGCGCCGCATAATATCAGAGCGTTTATTGCCGAGCGGTGGACGTTTCGCGGCATGATGATCTTTTCGCCGGGCTTGACGCTCGAGAGGATCATTGCCTGAACGGCGGCGGTCGTGCCTCCGACAATGAAGAAGGCATGCGCCGCGCGGAAGGCTTTTGCGGCGAGTTGCTCTGCGTCTCGGATCACCGACACGGGATGACAGAGATTGTCGAGCATCTTCATCGAGTTCACGTCGACATCGAGGCAATTCTGCCCGAGAAATTCCGCCAATTCGCGATTGCCGCGTCCGCGCTTATGCCCGGGCACGTCGAACGGCACCAATCGCGCGGCTTTCATCGCTTCGAGAGCTTCGAGCACCGGCGCGCTCGTTTGCGATAAGTATTTAAAACGTCCCAACTGTCGATCGCCTCCGCAATTTTTGATCGTATTTTACGCCGTTCGGCAAAAAAAAACAATCGGCAACGCGCCGATTGATAAGAAAGGAAGTCTTCATCAATGTATGATAACACGATTCCGGCGGAGCGTTTCAGAAATTATCGCGGCATTCTGTCGAAAATTTGGCAAGGCGAGGATGTCGAAGTCGACATTGAAACCATCGAAAAAGATATTCATCGCGATTACGAAGCCCGTCGAGTCAGTACGACAATTTGATGTCGTTTGTGCAGGATATCAACAACGTTTAATTGATTGTGATCAGCTCGTAGTTCGGATTGCCCATCTTCGACTCCGACATCGCACTCAATTGCCGCAAGCCATGCCGAGACTCGATGCGCTCGATCAAATCTTTGCTGTCGGGAGCGGCGTATACCAGATCGCAACACGCCTGATCGATCGCGAGAATGTCTGTCGACGCGAGAATGCCGATATCCTTCATCGTCGGCTCTGCCGCCGAAGTCCCCGCGCAATCGCAATCGACGCTCAGCCGACGCATCACATTCAAAAACACGATCCGCTTGCCGAAGTGATCGCACGTTGCCTTGCCCGAGTCCGCCATCAACTCCATAAACCGATCTTTGAGCGGCATGTCCTTGCCGTTGAACCACGAATCGCCCGCCGGCGGCATTTGCGCCAATTCATAACCGTGCACTTGACGCTTGCCGACATGCCCCGACGCACAGCCGATTGCAATGTTTTTGAGCGAACCGCCGAAGCCACCCATTGCATGTCCCTTGAAATGCGTCAACACGATCAGTGAATCGTAATTCGCGAGATTTTTGCCCATCGTCACGGTTTTGAGATGATGCCCGCCGACCACGGGGAAGTCAACGCCGCCTTCCTCGTCCATGATGTCGACCGGACAGAAATTCCAACCGTTTCGAGCAATCGTCGCGCGATGCCCTTCGGTCGTGTAGCGCGCGCCGTTATACAGCGTGTTCGTCTCGACGATGTTACTGTTGGGAATTTCTGCCTGAAATGCCTTGACGAGCTCGCGCGGCAGAATGTTCGGACCGTCCGGCTCGCCCGTGTGCAACTTGATGCCGACACTGCCGTAGATCGCCTCGTTGATCATGCCGTAGAGCTTAAGCAAGTGCGCGGCATCGATCTTCTTCGTGAAGTAGACCTTCGCCGCCGCGCCGCTCTTGACGAGCTTACTGCCGACGACCGGAGCTTGCGAGTTGAGAGCGGTCGCCGCCGCTTCGGAAGTGCTCGGGAGCTTGATTCCGGCAGCGAGTGCCGCCGCACCCGCGAGTTTGAAGAAATCCCTGCGATTGATATTCATCGAAAACACTCCATTTCGATTGTATTAATTTATTTCGATCAATTCGTAGTTCGGATTGCCCATCAAGTGCTCCGCCATAGCCGAGAGTTGGCGAAGTCCGTGACGAGACTCGATGCGCTCGACCAAGTCTTTGTTGCTCGGAGATGCGTAGACGAGATCGCAACCGGCCTGATCGATCGCGAGGATGTCGGTTGACGCGAGCATGCCGATATCGGGAATTGTCGGCTCCGCCGCTCTCGTTCCCGCGCAATCGCAATCGACGCTCATTCGACGCAAGACATTCAGAAAGACGATGCGCTTGCCGAAGTAATTGCAAGTTGCTTGCGCCGAATCCGACATGCGCTCCATCAATTCTTCCTTGACCGGCATTTCGGCGAGTTCTTTCGCTCCGAACGGCATCGGACCTTCGAGATAGCCGTGAACTTGACGCTTGCCGACCTGCCCGCTCGCACAACCGATCGCGATATTCTTCATCGAGCCGCCGAAACCGCCCATTGCATGCCCCTTGAAATGCGTCAGCACGATCATCGAGTCGTAATTCGTGATATGACTGCCCATCGTCACTTCGTCGAGGTAAAATCCCTTCCGCACCGGCAGATTGACTCCGCCGTCTTCGTCGAGAATGTCGACAGTGCTGAAAGTCCAGCCGTTTTTCTCGAGCGTCGCGCGATGCCCCTCGGTCGTGAAACGCGCGCCGCCGTACATCGTGTTCGTTTCGACGATGGTCGAGTTCGGAACTCGAGCTTGAAACGCTTTGACGAGCTCGCGCGGCAGAATGTTCGGACCGTCCGGCTCGCCCGTGTGCAACTTGATCGCGATCTTGCCGTAAATTTCGTCGCTGATCTTTTCGTAGAGTTTAAAGAGACTCGCGGCGTCGATCTTTTTGCTGAAGTAAACCTTTGCAGTGCCGGCTCCTCCGCCCTTGACGAGTTTACTGCCGACGACCGGAGCTTGCGAATTAAGAACGCCCGCCGCTTCAGAAATGCCCGGGAGATTAAGTCCGGCGGCGAGTGCCGTCGCGCCCGCCAGTTTGAAAAAATCTCGCCTGTTCATATCCATCGAAACAACCTCCTAATCGATCGTGATCAATTCGTATTGGCGACTGCCCATGCCGAGCTCTTCCATTGCCGATAACTGCCGAAGTCCTTCGCGCGACTCGATGCGCTCGATCATATCCCGACTGTCCGGAGCCGCATACACCATGTCGACGCATGCCTGATCGACCGCAAGAATATCTGTCGACGCCGCAATGCCGATATCCGCCATCGTCGGCTCCGCCGCCGAAGTTCCCATGCAATCGCAATCAATCGACATGCGATTCATCACGTTGATGAACACGATCCGATCGCCGAAGTGATCGCAAATCGCCTTGCCCGAGTCCGCCATCAACTCCATAAACAGCGCGCCCGTAACCCAACGCCCGTAATCTTGCAATCCATGAACCTGCCGTTTGCCGACCTTCCCCGAGGCGCAACCGATCGCGATATTTTTGAGCGAGCCGCCGAAGCCGCCCATCGAATGCCCTTTGAAATGCGTCAAGACAATCAGCGAATCGTAGTTTGTCAAGTGAGCTCCCATTGCTACTTCAGACAAATGGAAACCACCGTTGACGGGGAAATTTACATCGCCGTCGGCGTCAATGATGTCGACGGGGCAGAATGTCCAGCCGTTGGTCTCGAGCGTCCGACGATGAGCATCTGTCGATGAACGTCCTCCTCCGTACGCCACATTCGCTTCGATTATCGCCGAATTCGGTACCTTCGATTGAAAATCTCGAACCATTCCGCGCGGAAGGATATTAGGTCCGTGCGGCTCGCCCGTATGCAATTTAATCGCAACCTTGCCGTCGATCGTGCCGTTGATTTTGTTGTAGAGTTTGATCAAATGCTCCGAGTCAATCGATTTGCTGAAATACACCGGTGATTTGTCGGACGTACCGGCGACAATTGTTTCGGCTTTGCGCTCGACGTTCGGAGTTTGCGTCGTCGGCGGAGTTTTCGCGGCGGTTTTCTGCTCGCCGCACCCTGTCAGCGATAAGCCGGTCGCCATCGTAAGCGCGGCGGCTCCCGCCATCTTGACAAATTCTCGTCGGTTAAACATACAAATCGACTCCTCTCATTTAAACAATTTGAAGCGCGCGGAGGATCGGGAGCTGTTTTTCAACAAAATTTTTTGCAATGCGCTGAAGCTCGGTCAGATTTTCTTCCGGCGTCTCGAGTTTTTTGCTCGGAATGATCAGCATTTCGCCACGCCGTTTCATGTTTTCCCAAATCGCGCGCGCAATTTCTTCAGGCGTCGTCAAGCCGCGTTTGAAGATCGAAATCATCATCTGCTCGAACCGCCCGATATTGAAACCGCCGCCGAGCACCGGACTCGCCAACGTAAATATTTCTTGCGATGTTTCCGCGCGGCGACAGATATAATCATTCAACGCATGGCATTTCGAGCGGACTTGATTGACTGTTTCTTCGCTTTGACACGGCATGACCGCATTGTTGTTCACCAACATTATCAACATCTGCTCGACAACCGGATACGGAATGTTGTTCTGTTGAACGAATTCGTCGAATGTCTTCGGCTGAAAATCGTTTTCTTCGAGATATTCCGAAAGCAGATTGAGCAACCGTCCGTCCAAGACTGTTTCGCCCGCCGGTGTTGCGATTTTCGTCGGAAACGGCGCGGTTGACATCTTGACAAAGCACATGTTCAACAAACGTTTCATGCGCTCGGGAGCGGATAATCGACGCGCACCGCGAACGTAAAGGTCTTTCCGAAATTGGGCATTGACGAAGTAATCCCGCGCCTGCTCGCGAATTATCGGATTGCCGATCGCATTCAAAAATTGTTGCGCGGCGGCAGAGAGATTTAATTGATCAATTGCATCGAGCAGCGTCGCCGTGCAGGCATAATCGAGCTTCGCCGTCGACATAAGCTCGGCAACTTCGGAGAAATACATGCAATCCCAATCGCGATTGAGATATTCATGCGCGAGATAATTGTGATCCTGCTTTTTGAGCTGTTCGAGTTTCGCATTCAATTCCGGCACTCGAAACGCGTAAATCGGTTTTGCGGCAAGCAACTCGGCAGCGAATTTGAGCGCGGCATCGACGCGTTTTGAGGTATTGATTTCATTGCCGCCGATGAATTTGTCGTAAACGGCGAGCAGTTCTCGCAACGGAGCGGCGGGTGCCCAACCCGGGAAGCAGTTATAGCTGTTGTAAA
>CALGGX010000025.1 GCA_937916025.1 uncultured Selenomonadales bacterium | reverse complement strand
CCTTCGTCGTTGCTTGTGTTGAGATATCCCGAGCTGCCGCTGCTGCCATTGCTACCATTGCCGGCCGCACCGCCCGTCGCGATAAGAGTGCCCTCGCCGGTGATGTAGAGCGTCGAGCTTTCTGGAACGTAGATGGCAGCCACACCGGGTGATGTGCCGCTCGCGTTTCCGCCAGTCACCGTAAGCGTCTTCCCTTTCTTGATGTTGATGACCGCCCTGCTATTGGCCTTCACGTCAATCGCGCTTTGGTATGTCGCGCCATTCCAAGTGGTATTGGAGTCGATGGTCAAGACCTCCTTGTCGAAGAGCTCCTTCTCTGTCGCCGCCGAAGCGGAGATCGCGGCGGCCGTCGCCAGTATCGCTGAAAGTATCTTTTTCATGAGTCGTATCCTTTCCTTATTCCGCCACGCCGAAGTAGATGAACTGACCCTTGACCAGCGTAAGCTCGCCGGCGGATAGCATCAGACGCACCGTATCGTCCTTGCGGACGGGGATTGTCCAGATGAAGCGGCGGGCGTCGGAAGAATCGCCGAGCGTTCCCTCCGGCGTCACCTCGGCTGCGACGACATTGCCGGGCGCGAGAAGCTCGATCCTCAGCGTCGTGTTCGTCGGGTTCTGGCACTGCGCCTGCAACTGGAAGAAGCCGTCGTTTTTGGCCTCCCATGTGCTGACCTTGCCGCCGGAGATTGTGCCGACATTCTGCGCATCCGCGCCGCCGCCGACCGACATCGACGCGAGGTCGGCGAACACGTCGCCTCTCGTCGTCTGCGGATTCTCGCCGCCCAGCCAGTCGAGCGTTCCGCCGGAGACGTCAACATGCTCGAGGTCGATCTTGCCGAAGCCCTTGAGCGACCCGGCCGTGAACGAGGTCGCGGCGCGCGCATCGAAGGAATTGGTCACCGAGATCGACCCGGCGGCGACGTTGCCGATCGTGTCGGGGCGCAAGAAGACGATGCAAGTCAAAACGGTCGACGAACTGATCATGCCGACGTTCAAAGACGACGAGTCGGCGTACAATTTGCAGTATGACTTGCCGAGCTTCCTGAAGGCGCCGATCAAAAAAGGAGACGCGGTCGGACGGGTGCATGTGTTGTGCGACGGCAAGGAAGTTGCACAAACCGAGGTCGTGGCGACGGCGGATGTAGAGCAAAAGTCGTTCTTCAAGATGGTACTGAAATTCTTCGGCTGGGAGTGAGAGGAAGATTGATATGAAATACATCGTGGTACAGGCAGGCGGACGGGGCAGTCGAATGGAACTGCTCACTCGGAACAAGCCGAAGGCACTCGTTCCCGTTAACAATCTGCCGATGATCTTTCACCTGTTTAAGAAATTCCCCGACGCGAAATTCGTAATAATCGGCGATTACAAAATCGACGTGCTCGAGAGATATCTCCGCACGTTCGCCGATGTCGATTACGAACTGATCCGCGCGTCGGGGCATAAAGGCACTTGCGCCGGTTTGAATGACGCGATTGATCGCATTCCCGATCGCGAGCGGTTTATGTTGATCTGGTGCGATTTGATCCTGCCGAACGATTGCATCATTCCCGATTCCGCGCGGAATATAATCGGCATCTCGAAAGACTTCTCTTGTCGCTGGAGTTATCGCGACGGCAATTTCGTCGAAGAACGCAGTTCCGATCATGGCGTCGCCGGATTGTTCGTCTTCAACGAGAAGAATTCTCTCAACACAGGGGGGGGGAATGAAAAAATTCCTTCCGACGGCGAGTTTGTGCGGTGGTTGCAGTCTCGAGGATTTGAGTTCGAGGAGTTGCCGCTCGTT
>CALGGX010000024.1 GCA_937916025.1 uncultured Selenomonadales bacterium | reverse complement strand
GTCAATTTCTGTTTCATGCCTTCCGGTTTATCAAGGTCATGAATAAAACGTCCCTTAAAACCGAGCTCTTCGGCAATCGCTTCGTAATACTCGTTGACCGTGTAATCATGTCCGAGCCCGACATTCATCATGTCCGGCAAGTGATCGAAATTCTCAACGGCATGCCAAATGCAATCGGCGAGGTCGCCCGTGTACATAAACTCGCGCCGCGCGTTGCCGCTCCCCCAAATCTCGACTTCATTCGCGCCGCTCTTGACGGCTTGATATACTTTATGAATCGCCGCCGGAATCAGATGCGCGTTTTCGCCGGTGAATTTATCCCAACGCCCGTACAAATTGCAGGGAATCAGCGTCTTATATTGACAATCGGGATTTTCGCGATTGATGTAACTGCAGAGGCGCGCGCAAACAATTTTCGCCAGCGCATAGCCTTCATTGGTCGGCTCAAGCTCGCCGGTCAGGAGCATGTCTTCGGTCAGCGGCGTCTTGCGATTGCGCGGATACATGCAGGAACTGCCGATGTTGATGAATTGTTTGATCCCCGCGCGATACGCTCCGTCGATTAAATTGCATCCCATATCGAGATTTTCGAGCAGAAACCGGTGCGGACTTTTGTTATTGACGGCAATGCCGCCGACGAGCCCCGCCGCATGGATCACGAGCTCGGGCTTTTCTCGACGCAAATACTCGAAAACCGCCGTCCGATCGCGCAGATCGAGCTCGGCATGCGTCGGCGTCAACAATTCATGCGCTCCGCGCGGAGCCGCTTCAAGAATGTTGCGTCCGACCAGACCGCTCGCTCCGCTGATCAAAATTTTCATGACTTATCACCTCCCAAAATGTATTTCGCCGCCGACAGGAGATCATCGCAATCGTGATCGGCATTTGCTTTCGGATTGCGAATGCTGATCGTCCGCACGCCGTAATTCCGACCGGCTTCAATGTCGCTCGCGCTGTCGCCGATCATGTACGACGCACTCTTGTCGACATCAAACCGCTCCTCTGCCGCGCGGAACATCCCGAGCTTCGGCTTTCGACATTCGCATTGATCATAATTGTGCGGGCAGAAGAATATCGCATCGAGCGAAGCTCCCCCGTGCGCCAATTCCGATTGCATGTGATCGTGGACGATTGCGAGATCGTCTGCCGTCATCAGTCCGCGCGCTATCCCGCGTTGGTTTGTAACCAGCACCAAGACATAGCCGCCGTCTTTCAGCATTTTCAACGCCTCCGGAACTGCCGGCAACATCTCGAATTCGTCGATCGTCTTGACGTAATCGCCCGGCAAATTCACGTTGATCACGCCGTCGCGGTCGAGGAATACAACCTTGTCAGCCAATCGCATCGCGCTCCTTGTAAATACGTTCGTAGTAATTATACATCTTCGGCAATGCCTCGCGCAATGGAATTCTCGATCGATATCCCGTCAATCGGAATAATTTCTCCGTGTTCGGACAACGCCGCATTACACAGCCGCGCGGAGCCGGTTTGATCTCGATCGTCGGATGAAAATCCGCAATCTCGAGCACCAACTTCAGCAAATCAATGATCTTGATCTCCTCCGCGCTGTTGCCGATATGAATAATTTCGCCGTTGCACTTCGGCTCGAGCATCACCGCTTCCGTCGCTCGCACGCCGTCTTCGACCGCGCAAAATGCCCGCGTCTCTTCGCCGCCGAAAATCGGAAACGGATCGATCCGATCGTGCACGCGCTTGAAAAACTCCGGCAGAACATGATCAAAGCCCATGCGCTCGCCGTAAATGTTGTGGTATCGAATGATGCGGAATGGAATTTGTTTTGATCGGCAATAATTCACTGTGAGCAATTCTCCCGCAATTTTACTGCCGCCGTATGACCAGCGCGCATTCATTACGTCGTCGACAGTGAGCGGTATGTCCTCGCAACTCGGCAAATACTCGGGATGTTCGGCGAGATATCGATTAAAAGTTCCGGCGTATGTCTCCGAAGACGACGAAAACAAAAAAGCCCCGCAATTTTCCGCACTGCACCACTCGAGCATGTTCATCAGCGCCAAGATGCCGACGCGCAGGACTGTGTAGGGGCGATCATAAAAATTCTTCGTGCCGTTGAGAGCCGCCAGATGATACACGCCGTCATAAAAACCATGCAATTGCCGATAAAAATCCCGCTCGGTCATGTCCGCATTGATGAACACGACGTTCGGGCGCGAGATTAATTCATTGAACATGTCGTCCGCCGCACCGCGCAGATGATTGTCGATGATCGTGATCTCCGAATTCGGCTGTTTCGACAGATGATCGGCAAGATGATATCCGATAAAACCGCTGCCGCCCGTGACGATGTATCGCTTCATTTTGCATGCACCTCCCGAGCGAGTTTCATGTTGCCGAGAGTGAACACGTCGCCCTCAATATTCCGGCAGACATTCCACGCGTCGAAGATCAATAAATCCGCGCGGCGCAATTTCAGATCGGAATATCGCTCGTGATTGTTGAGGATCAGCAACGCCGAAGCATTCTCGCATGCCGAATCGAGATCGTCAAACACTTCTCCCAAATTCAGAGCTTTCAACTCGATCGGATCGGCGGCGAAGTCATGCAGGCGGAGTTTGTAACCGATCGCATGCAATTTCCGAGCGATGTTGACCGACGACGAGCCGCGCAGATCCGAAGTTGCCGGACGCCCCTTGAATGCCATGCCCGACAACACTATCGGCAATTCGCGCGATTGAAAATGCGATTGAAGCCAATCGACGACGGCATATTCGAGCGATTCATTGATGCGCCGCGCGGCGAGTATGAATTGCTTCTCGGGGCAATCGATCATGTTATCCGTGAGGATGTAAGAGTCTTTTTCGAGACACGGTCCGGCAACAAAGCCCGGCAATGCAATCTTCGAGCGCGCATAACCTTCATTGGCATGCTTGATGACGCGCGTGCCGTCAATATCGAATGTTTGTGCCGCGAGGCAAAACGCGTTGCCGATCGCAAAATTCATATCGCGATACGTGTTGTTGCAGAGTTTAATCAGCTCCGCCTCCTCGAGACTGTCGGCAACGACGATTGAGTCCGTGATGCGGCTGAAAATTGCTCGCGCGCGTTCGATTGCTTCCTCGCAATTGCCGCTGATGACTTGCGGCAGATGATTGAGCTCTTCGATTGCCTTGCCTTCAATCGTCCGCTCCGGACACATCGATACGAGTACATTCGGATTGCTGCTCATTTCAATCAGAAACGGCAAAACCACATTACGCGTCGTGCCGACAGAAACCGTCGATCGAAGAATGATCAGAGGCGAGTTTTGCGAATTTATTCTCCCCCCTATGCTCGCTATTGATTTTTTGATGTAGTCGAAATCGGGCTCGCGAGTGCCGACTTTGAGCGGCGTGCCGACCGTGATCACGAACGCGTCGAATTTTTGATCGGCAGGAAATTCCTCAACGCAATGAAAATTCTTCCGATTGTGTTTTGCGATCAGCTCGTCGAGTCCGGGCTCAAAAAAGTGCGCCCGATCTTCCGACAAACATTTTTTGATCGCCGGATTGATCTCCGTGCCGTAAACTTCGAGACCTCGAGCCGCCGCCGCAATCGCCAGCGTCAAACCGACATAGCCCAATCCCACTATTCCGATTCTCAATTCAATTCGCCTCCATATTTTTTCATATCCGATTGCACCATCAGCCGAACGAGTTCTTTGAATGAAGTTTTGCGCCGCCAACCGAGCTCCCGCTCCGCTTTCGACGGATCGCCCAACAACAGATCGACCTCCGCCGGTCGGAAGAATTTCTCGTTGATCTCGACAAACAACCGTCCGTTCGAAGCATCATAGCCCTTTTCTTCGACGCCGCTGCCGCGCCATTCGATCGGTATGCCGACTTCGGCAAATGCCGCCTCGACAAACTCCCGCACCGTCCGAGTCTCGCCCGTCGCCAACACAAAATCGCCCGGACAATCCGCCTGCAACATCTTCCACATGCCCTCGACATAGTCGCCCGCAAAGCCCCAGTCGCGTTTCGCATTTAAATTGCCGAGCGTCAACACCTTCTGCCGCCCGTTCATGATCTTTGCAATCGACGTCGTGATCTTCCGAGTGACAAATTCTTCGCCGCGCCGAGGCGACTCATGATTAAACAAAATGCCGTTGCAGGCAAAAATGTCATAAGCCTCTCGGTAATTCACGGCAATCCAATACGCGTAGAGTTTCGCCGCGCCGTACGGGCTTTTCGGATAAAACGGCGTCTTTTCGCTTTGCGGAGCCGTTTCCGGCAAGCCGCCGAACAACTCCGAAGTCGACGCCTGATAAAAACGAATCGGGCGTTGGCTTTGTCGAATTGCTTCCAACAATCGGAGCGTGCCGACGCCGGTCGCCTCTGCCGTGTACTCGGGAACTTCAAACGACACTCCGACATGAGATTGCGCCGCGAGATTGTACACCTCCGACGGCTCGAGCTCGTCAATCAATCGCCGAAGATTGCTCGAGTCCGTCAAATCGCCGTAATGCAGAATGAATTTATCACACAATGACTCGTCCGTCAACAAATGATCGATGCGCTCGGTGCAGGGCGTGCTGTGTCGTCGAACGATGCCGTGCACTTCATAGCCTTTCGACAACAGCAATTCCGAAAGATACGAGCCGTCCTGCCCCGTGACGCCCGTAATCAATGCCGTCTTTTTCAAACCAAAACCCCCTTAAAGGCAATGCGTAATTCTTAATTCGTAATTCGTAATTCGTAATTAGGAATGCGGAATTGGGAATTGAGAATTGGGGGGCGACGAGATTTTTAATTACGCATTACGCATTACGCATTATTAATTGATTTTATCCGCTTCGGCGATGTATTGGCGGCTGACCTCGATGAGACGTTTTTTGATCTCATTGATATCGCCGCCTTTGAGCTGCGCGCCCGCCACGTTTTGATGCCCGCCGCCGCCGAATTTTTCCATGATGACTTGAACATTCAACTCGCCCGTCGACCGCGCGCTGATACCGACCACATCCGCCTTCAGCTGAAAACACACGATGCTCATCCGAACGTTCTCAACGCGCAACAAGCCGTCCGCCGTCTGCGCCGCTATCACCTGCACGTTCGGAATCACTTTGTCAATCGACGAGATGATGAAGCCGCCTTCAAAATATTGCGAGCGCGCTTGAGCTTGCGCCAACGCCACCGTCGTTTCGTAATCCGAGCGAAACAAATTCCGTACAATCACCGGATCCGCGCCGCAACGTTTCAAGTACGATGCCGCATCAAACGTTCGCGAGCCCGTCTGCACCGCGAATTGTTTCGTGTCGACGACAATTCCCGAGTACAACGCCGTCGCCGCCATTCGAGACAACTCGACATCGTCATTGCTGAAATACATGATCAGCTCCGTCACCAATTCGCATGTCGAACTCGCCGAAGTTTCGATGTACACCATCAACGGGTTTTTGACAAAATTCTCGCTCCGACGATGATGATCGATCACTATCACGCGGTTGATCCATTCGAGCAATTGCGGTGCCGCCGTCAAGTGCGGAATGTGCGTGTCGACGACAAACAGCAACGGCGAGATCGACGAGATCACCGAAAGATCGTCCGACTTCAGAAACATTTCCGCGTATTCGTCTTTGTCCTTGACGATGTCGACGAGCTTGTCGATGCCCTCGTTCATCTTGCTTAAGACGATGTGCACCGGCTTGTCGAGTTGTTTTGCCATGAACGCCACGCCGATTGCCGCGCCGAAACAATCAAAGTCCTCATTCAAGTGCCCCATAATGAAAATCTCGTCGGCATTTTCCATTGCCTCGCGAACGGCATGTGCCACGACGCGCGCCTTGACTCGCGTGTGCTTTTCGACCGCCTTCGCGCGCCCGCCGAAGAATTGAGTTTTGCCGTCGAGCTTGACGGCGATCTGATCTCCGCCGCGCCCGAGTGCCAAATCCAAACCCGCCCGAGCCTCTTTTCCGAGCTCCGTCATCGATTGCTCTGTCGAATGCTTCTCTGCCGCCGCCGCGCCCATCGACAGCGTCACCGGCAATTTGTTTTTGCTGATCAACTGCCGCATCTTGTCGAGCACGTCGAATTTTTCCGAGATCGCTTTGTTCAATTGCCGCCGCTCCAACACCACGACGTACATCTCATCCGATAATTTGCGCATGAAGCCCGACAGCGAATTGATCCAAGCGTCGAGTATTTCTTCAACCGACAGCATCAGCGAAGTCTTTTCCGCTTCGCTCAAGCCTTGCGTCACTTCGTCGTAATTGTCGATCTGTACATAAATCAAAACCGTGCGGCTGTCGGCATATTCTATCTTCAGCTTTTCATAAGCGGTTATATCCTGTACGTACAACGCGATTAACGACGGCTTTTCGTCTTCGATCTTCAATGCCGTATGTCGGACGACAAAAAATCGCTCGCCGCTCGGAAATACATATTTGCCGTCCTCGCCGAAGAGTTTTTCATCCGAAAGCCCCGGCCAAAATTCGTCGAGCATCATTCCCTGCTCCGGACTGTTCGGAGCAAACGACTTCGTCTGCTTACTGCACCACTCGAGCCGCCCCTCGCCGTCGACGATCAAAACCGATTGCGGCAAATTCTTCAATGCAAACGTACCCATCTCGCCGAACTTGCCGATTACATTTTGACTGTAAGCATCGAGTTTGCGCCCGCGTTCCAAGCAACGCTCTCGAGTGAACCACGCCAACGCCAGCCACAAAACCGCCGCTTCCAATGCCAAAGTCCGATTATATTGATACAAGATCACAATCAATACCAGCGAGATGATCAGATGAAAAGTCAAATCGATCCAAGCGGACAAATTCCTCGGCATTACGTCACCACCCGTTATTTTTTCTCGTTGACTCGCCGTCGATAGTCAAAATACATGTCGAAAAGCCCCGTGAAGGCAACCGCCTGCAACAAAATGCCGTTCAAAAGCACGACGACGAAGATCAATCGCCGCATGAATTTCGACAATTTGAAACGATCGGCGGCGAATGACATCAACGACAGCCCTTGAATGAAGCCGACGCTCATCGCGAGGAAATTGGAGTTGATCGACATTTGATAGAGCAGGTCGAGCCCGCGCGTCGCGCCCCAATACATTCCGACCAGCGCAAAGCCCATCAAATACAAAAAGCCGATCGGAAACCGCCACTCGGCGAATTTCGGAAACTCCGGCAGAGTAATCTCGAGTTTTTTCAAAACCAATCTCGACGCCCAAAAACTCGCCGCCGTGTTCAGAAGTGCCACCAGCAAAACGATTGTCGGCATCAACATCGTCGCCAGCGAAACCGTCGGCTCGAGATTTGCGCGCGCCTCGTCGAGCGTTGCCTGATCGATGCCCATCTCGCCGTACATCGCAAACGACTCTTCAAACGCTTCGCGTATCATCGTCGTCTGTGTCTCGACAATGTCAATGTCCATCACAAAAAACAGGAGCGCGATCGTAAGGATTTGCGAGACGAAGGCGGCACCGAGCGTCGTCAAAAAAATCCGAACGGCGGAGTGATTTTGTCGAATGCCGTATCCGATTGCCAAGCCGACAATGCCGAGTGACAACGCCAAACGGATTGCGAGGAGCGGTCCGACGAAGAGCGACAACAAAATCGCGGCGGCGACGAGCGCGGTCACGGCGCGAGCGACGCCTTGTCGAACCGTCAACACGATTATCGGCAACGCCCAGAAAAATTCAATGACGACGCCGAGAACGGGAATATACATCGAGGCGAGTCCGAGCAACAAAAGAATTGCAATCAAAAGCCCGCCTTCGACGGTTGGTCGGGTGTCGGTGTTCATGTCAATTGAAAAAGTCCGTAATGCCGGAACTGCCGCCGCTGTTCGATTGCGCGGTCGGGAGCATCGATCTGATCCAATCGCTGAAGCTGTTGGGATTGCGCGTTTGAATCAAGACGACGCCGGGACCTCGGAGGCGGCAAACCAAGCCTTCGCCCGACGTGAAGCTCGAAATCCAGCCCGCCGAAGACGCTTTTTCGATTTTGTAATTCATATAATCGGGCCAAGCGACGAGGTGACCGTTGTCGATGATCACTTCCTGCCCCGCCTCGAGATTGATCGGATGAATGACGCCGTAACTCGAAATGAAAACCGTGCCGCGCCCCTTGACATTCAACACGAAAAAGCCCTCGCCGCTCAACAGCCCTTGCGATAAATTCTGCAGTTTGGTGTCGATTGAAATGCCTTCCGTGCCCGCCAAAAATCCGTTTTTCTGAACCGTCAAGCCGTAAGAACCGTCGAGCTCGACATCGAGAATGCCGCCGGGCTCGGAATGACCGAACAGCACTGTTCCGGGACCGCGCCGCGCAACCAATTCCTGAAAGAAGAAACTCTCTCCGGCGAGGAATTTTCGCGCCAGTCCGCTCAACACGCCGCCGATGCCTTCACCCTGCATTTTGCCTTCGACATCGATCGTATCCGACATCGCGATCATCGCGTCCGATTCGGCTTGAATTTTTTCGCCGCGCTGCAGTTTGCATTCGACAATCGGAAACGCTTCCGGATACAGGATTTGATATTTCATTATTCCACCTCATTCAAATTCGATTTTCAACTCCGGCAAATCAACCTTCGGCTCTTCATTCGCCTTGTCTTCGACCAGCAACAGTTTCTTCTCGACGACGTTGTATTGAACGTGATCGTACGTCCGAGTGAAGTCCGAATTCCGATCAACTCCGTCGTCGAATTTCAGATGATCAATGTCTTCAACCGCGATTGAAACATTGCCGTAGAAATCCGCAATCTTTGTCGACCATGAAAATTTCGCGATCTCCGACGTGATCTTCAGCAATTTCTCCTGCTCGAAGCGGACATTGCCGAGCACGTCGACGATTTTCTCCTGCCCTTTGACGAAAATGCTGTCGCAATTGAATTTGATGCCGTCCTGCAATAAAGTGACATCGCCATGTGCCCAGACTTTTTGAGAAGTGAGCGAAACCTTCGCCTCGTGAGCGGTCATCGTCCTGCCGCGCGCCACCACTCGCACGTTATTCTTCAATATGTAACAGCCGTTGGCAATATCGAAATGAGTTTCGCCGGCGGAGATATCAGGCATCTCAGCCGATACATTCAACGGCATTAACGCAATCAAAAAAAACATCGCTGCCAATCCGATCAATCGCATCATCACATTGCTCCTTTCGATTGTTGAAAGTGATTTTAGCCTTTACGCAATGCCGCGTCAAGTGATAGCATCAAGCAAAAATCTCGATCGCGCGCGGGAGCGTGTCGATTTCGATCGGCAATTCGTCACCGACCTCGCCGTCGAGATCGCTCGTCAATTCCTGCTCCGACGAGATGTAAAAGCGTTTCGATTGCAGATGAAAGATCACTTCGTCGTCATTCGCTCCGCGCCCGGCGAATAAGTCGCGCGTGAGATTGATCAGCCGCTTCGTGTTGCATTTTCTGATTGCAACGAAGTCGAGTTTGCCGTCGTCGACGGACGCGAACTCGGCGGCGTGTTTAAGCCCTGCAACCGTCGGAGAGTTGAGCACGACAAACAGAAATGCCTCGAGCTCGAACTCGACTTGATCGGCGTGCACGCGAATGTCGATCGGTTTGAATTTCGGAATTTCGCGCACCGCACGGAGATAATACGCGAGTCTGCCGAGCGAATTTTTGAGCTTCGCATTGACTTCGTGCGCAATCGAGGTGAGCGAGCCCGCGCTTGCCACATTGATGAAATACTCGTGTCCGTTGACGACGCCGACGTCGACTTTGCGCGTGTTGCCTTCGACAACGGCATCGAGATACGAATTGAGATCGTTGATCTCGAGAAAAGACGCGAAGTCATTCGACGTGCCGCTGCCGATAATGCCGATCGGCAATTGCAGTTCGGACTTCAAAACCGCGTTGACGACTGCATGAAGAGTGCCGTCGCCGCCGGCAGATATGATGCCTTCCGCGCGGCTCTCTTTGACGAAGTCGGCAAAATCCGACCAATCGTCGCGGCGCGTCCGATACATCGACAGAATGATCCCGCGCTTTTGAAAAACGTCGATGATCGAGTCGAGCTTGCGCTTAAAGGCGGCATGTCCGGAAACCGGATTGTAAGTCAAAAGCAGTCGTTTCATTTCGCATCACCATGGCTGTCGAGGAAGTCGGCAATTTCAGCCTGTTCAAAGAGCGGCGGTCGCGGGATTAATATGCCGTCGAGCGATTTGTCGTCGAGAGATCGCGCGCCGTATTTTCGGATGAATCGATCGCATTGCAGGAGTTTTGCGAGATATTTCGGATCGTTGTCGAGCGTCGAGAACGGCACGATGCGCCAATGCGAAGGAATTTCGCCGAGCCAATCGACGCCGCTGTCTTTGAGCTCGAAAGGATATAAGCCGCGAGTTATTACGTCGTTGATCAATGTAATTCAGTCCTTCTTAAAAATGCCGAGTTTGCGGAAGAGTTTAACTCCGGCGCGCCCGACGAGCGGAATGCGTTGCATGTCTTCTTCGAGCATGCCGCCGATCAATGCCATTGCCGCCAAATACACCGCACAGCCGAAGAGCACCGCGCCGAATAACGATACGACTTCCAAATTCCATTCCGACAGCGTAATGTCGTAGAAGAATTTTGTTGCCGCCGCCATCACGCCCGACGAGAGGATTGTCTTCAACAGATGTTTGAAATCCATTTGATAGCCGATGTATCGATGAATGAAATAGAGATTGATGAAAGCCGCGACGCCCATGTCCGCCGCCGTGGCCCACGCCGCGCCCATGATTCCGAGCGCGGGCATTGCCGTCAACGTCCAATTCAGCGCGACTTTTGCCGCCGCCGCGAGGATCATGTTGATCATCGGGATGGTCGTGTGTCCGAGCCCCTGCAATACTCCGGTCGAGACCTGATGCAAGCCGAGCAAAATGATCGAGACCGCCGAGATCATCACGGCAGGACCCGCGCCCGGCGCGTTGTAGATCAATGACGCGATCGGAGTCGCGAGGATGAACACGATCACGAATGCGGGGAAGCAGACGAAGTTCGAGATGCGAACCGCCGCCGCCGTTTGTCGATAAATCCGCGCGGAGTCCTTCAAAGCGCGCGCTTCGGAAATTGCCGGCACGATCGAAACCGCGAGCGACGCCGTCAAAATCGTCGCGAGGTTGACGAGCGGCACCGCCATGCCCGTCAAATATCCGAACAGCTCGGTTGCCTGATGCACGGAATATCCCGCGACTTCCAATCGCTGAGGAACGATCATCAAATCCAAATTCGAGACGACCGGCAACATGATCGATGCCGCCGAAACCGGCAGTGATAATGTAAAAATGCGTTTCATGATCGACAGCGTCGACTCGTTTTTGGATTGCTCGGTCGGTTGCAAATCGACGCCGTACTTTTGATCGATCTCGCGATTGAGTTTGACATGGAAGTAAACGAGCACGATCAATCCGGTGACGGCTCCGGCGAATGCTCCCAAACTCGCGCCCGCCGCCGCATATTCCAAGCCCCATGGCAGGAACAAATCCGCGAGCACGATCATCGTGATCACTCGGAAAATCTGCTCGACGATTTGACTGACGGCGGTCGGAGTCATGCGTTGCCAGCCCTGAAGATATCCTCGAGACGACGCGAGGAATGTGACGAAGAAAACCGTCGGCGCGAGCACCACGACAGACATGTACGCGCGCGGGTCGCGAATGAATTGCC
>CALGGX010000023.1 GCA_937916025.1 uncultured Selenomonadales bacterium | reverse complement strand
AATCAAATCAAAAATTACAATGTCGATCTGAATGTGGACGATGTCGGCACGGTTATCGAGATCGGCGACGGCATCGCGCACATTCACGGACTCGACAAGGCAATGTCCGGCGAGTTGCTCGACTTCGGCAATGACATTTACGGTTTGGTTTTGAACCTCGAGCAAGACAACGTCGGCGCGGTTATCCTCGGCGGCGATACGAAAGTCGAAGAAGGCGATACGGTCAAGCGCACGGGCAAAATCATGCAGGTTCCGGTCGGCGAAGCAATGATCGGGCGCGTCGTCGACGCACTCGGTCGTCCGATTGACGGCAAGGGACCGATTGCCACGACCGAAGCTCGTCCGGTCGAATATCCCGCGCCGGGCATCGCTGACAGAAAATCCGTCCATGAACCGTTGCAGACGGGATTGAAGGCAATCGACGCGCTCGTTCCGATCGGACGCGGGCAACGCGAGCTGATCATCGGCGATCGCGGTACGGGAAAATCGGCAATCGCGGTTGACACGATCATCAATCAGAAAGGGCAAAACTGCATTTGCATTTACGTGGCGATCGGTCAAAAGGCGTCGACGGTCGCGCGCGTCGTGAAAGTGCTCGAAGACAGCGGCGCAATGGCTTACACGATCGTCGTGGCGGCGACTGCGGCCGATTCCGCTCCTCTGCAATATCTCGCACCGTACGCGGGAGTTGCCATGGCCGAATATTTCATGTACAAACGCGACGAAAAAGGTCAGGGCGGGCATTGCCTTTGCATTTATGACGACTTGACGAAACACGCGGCGGCATATCGCGCAATGTCACTGCTTCTCAGACGTCCTCCCGGGCGCGAAGCATATCCCGGCGACGTATTTTATCTGCATTCCAGATTGTTGGAACGCGCGGCGAAGTTGTCGGACGATCTCGGCGCGGGCTCGATCACCGCATTGCCGGTCATTGAAACGCAAGCCGGTGACGTTTCCGCCTACATTCCGACGAACGTCATTTCGATCACGGACGGGCAGATCATGCTCGAAACGGACGCATTCTACTCCGGCATTCGCCCGGCAATCAGCGTCGGCTTGAGCGTCTCGCGCGTCGGCGGTTCCGCGCAAATCAAAGCAATGAAACAGGTTGCGGGCACGATGCGCCTCGATCTCGCACAGTATCGCGAGCTCGCGTCATTCGCGCAATTCGCTTCCGATCTCGACAAAGCAACGAAAGCGCAACTCGATCGCGGCGCGCGCATGGTTGAAACGCTGAAACAGGCGCAATATTCGCCGTTGCCGGTCGAGGATCAGATCATTACGATCTTCGCGGCGGTTCGCGGCTTCCTTGTCGACATTCCGACAGAAAAAGTCGTGCAATTCGACAACGATCTGATCAAATTCATGCACGCGAGCCATCCCGAAGTCGGCAAAAAGATCATCGCGCAGAAAAAACTTGACGACGCACTCGAAGCGGAAATTTCCAACGCAATCAAGCAATTCAAAGACACTGTGGCTTACAAGACAGACGCGGAATAAGGCGGGTGAACAGACTTGGCAAGTTTACAAGACATTCGCCGTCGAATAAAGAGCGTCAAGAGCACGCAAAAGATCACCAACGCGATGAATATGGTCGCGACCTCGAAACTCCGTCGGGCGAAGGAAGCGGCGGTTGCCAATAAACCTTACGCCGAAAAAACTCGCGCGGTAGTACAAAATGTCGCGGCGCATACCGAGGGCTTCTCGCATCCGATGCTCGAAGTGCACGAGAACGGCAAGCGATTGTTCCTCGTGATTGCGGCGGATAAGGGACTCGCCGGCGCGTATTCGAGCAACGTATTCAAGACGATGCACTCGCAGCTCGAAGTCAACGGCGTCGAGGATAAGAGCAACGTCGAGCTGGTGACGGTCGGGCGCAAAGCGCGGGATCACTTCCGCCTTCGCGGCTTTTCGATTGCGCGGAGTTATATCGGCATCAGCGAGCGTCCGAAGTACGAAAACGCAAAAGCGATTGCGCAATATCTGATACAGCGGTTCGAGTCGGGCGACGTGAAAGACATCGTCATGATCTACACTCGGTTTGTCTCGGCGATCTCGTGCGTGCCGGAAGTCGTCAAACTGTTGCCGTTCGAGAAAGACGCGGGCGGCGAGAAACAGAGCGGCGGACTGCAAGCCGAGTACATATTCGAGCCCTCGGCGGAGGCGGTGCTGAGCCACCTCCTGCCGCAATATCTGATCACGGTGATCTATGCGGCGATGTTGCAGGCGGCGGCATCGGAATTGAGTTCGCGCATGAATGCAATGCAGAACGCGACCGATAACGCCGAAGAACTCATCAGCAAGCTCGATCTGTACTACAATAAAGTTCGTCAGGCGGGCATCACCAACGAGATCACGGAGATCGTCGGCGGTGCAAATGCGCTGAACTGACAATGCGTAATGCGTAATTCGTAATTCATAATTGAGGAACGACGATGAATGAGTCGAATGTGATAGTGGTAAAAAGTAAGGCGTTTGCCATCAGAATTGTGAGACTGTACAAATATCTGAAGGAAAACAAGCATGAATATGTTTTATCGACGCAAGTGTTGAGAAGCGGAACGAGCATCGGTGCAAACGTAAAAGAAGCAATTCGAGCTCAGAGCAAAGCCGATTTCATTGCAAAAATGCACATTGCATTGAAAGAAGCGAGTGAAACCGAATATTGGTTGGAACTGTTGGCGGACACCAATTACATTTCCAAGACTCAAGCCGATAGTATTTTGACTGATTGCGTTGAATTGATAAAAATCTTGATTTCAATTACGAAAACTTCGCGCGACGGAAAATCACCTCTCATTTAATTACGCATTACGCATTACGAATTACGAATTGGAGTTGATATTTTTGGCAAAAGGAAAAGTCGTGCAGGTCATAGGAGCTGTCGTCGACATAGAATTTCCCGCAGGCGAATTGCCTGAAATCCTAAACGCCATTCACATCACGGGCAAATCCGGCAACGTCGAGATCGATCTGATTGCGGAAGTCATGCAACATCTCGGCGACAGCGTCACGCGCTGCATTGCAATGAGCTCGACGGACGGTTTGGTGCGCGGGATGGACGCGGACGACACCGGCTCGCCGATCAAAGTGCCGGTCGGTCCGGAATGTCTCGGACGCGTTTTCAACGTCCTCGGCAAAACCGTCGATAAAAATCCGAAACCGGTCGGCAACAAAGAGTTCTGGCCGATTCATCGCAAAGCTCCGAGTTTTGATCAGCAAGAAACTTCGACGCAAATTCTCGAAACCGGCATCAAAGTCGTCGATCTGATCGCGCCGTACTCTCGCGGCGGTAAGATCGGATTGTTCGGCGGCGCGGGCGTCGGCAAGACGGTTCTGATCATGGAACTGATCCACAACATCGCAACCGAGCACAGCGGATACTCGGTGTTCTCGGGCGTCGGCGAGCGCACGCGTGAAGGCAACGATCTCTGGACGGAAATGACGGAGTCAGGCGTTATCGACAAAACCGCACTCGTGTACGGTCAGATGAACGAGCCGCC
>CALGGX010000022.1 GCA_937916025.1 uncultured Selenomonadales bacterium | reverse complement strand
CGCTGAAAGTTACGACGACCGGCTTCGGCGGCAACGCCCTTTCATTCTCCCACGCGTCGAGCAACTCGTCCGGCAACATGAATGTATAACCGTTGTCGGCAAGATATTTCACCTGCGCCTCGAACTCCTCGGGCGACAGTGTCCATTCGTTGTGATCGATTTCGTTGATTTGATGATAGCTCAAGATCGGAACGCCGTCCGCGTCGCGACGAAACAGCCAGATCAAAAACACTCCGAGCAACACCATCACCACGAGCATGAATTTTAAAAACGATTTCATCGATCTCAGCCCCGCTCATTTATATACTTTCACTCATTTTTCATTTCTTAATATATAACACTGCCTTTCAACTGTCAAGAAAGGAAAAAAATTTTTCGGCATTGACACTGTCGGAAGCGAGTGATATATTTATTGCAAATTATTGCGAGGTGAGGAATGTCCGATGGAAGGAAAAGACAGACCGTTATTGAGAGTCATAAAAGAGACCGCGCATATGATCATTCCGGTGTATCAGCGAAATTACGATTGGAAAATTGAACAGTGCAGGCAGTTGCTCGATGATCTGATCGATGTGATGCAAGACAAGCACGAACATTTCTTCGGCAGTGTCGTGTCGGTCGAGATCGATCGGAACGGCAGTCGATTGATCATTGACGGGCAACAGCGGATCGTAACCGTGTCGCTGATGTTGCTTGCGCTCGTCGATCTGATCTGCGGCGAGAACGAGTTGTTGCAATGCAATGACAAATCTCGATTCGTGGATAATGCTTTGCATGAGTATCTTAAGAGTCGATATGACGGCGAGAAAAAATTGCAACTCATAAAAAACGATCAGCTTGCTTTCGAGAAATTGTTCGAACCGGTCAGCAAGCACATCGAGGAGTCCAACATCACGCGGAATTACAATTTCTTTTTCAACAGTTTCCGACAATTAAAGTCGGCGGATGCTATTTTCGAGGCGATCAACATGCTGTCGATCATCGACATCATTCTCGACAGTCGGAGCGACAATCCGCAAAAGATTTTCGAGAGTCTCAATTCAACCGGACTCGATCTCAATGAAGGCGATAAAATCCGCAACTTCATCTTGATGAATATGCCGCCCGATAAGCAGGAACAGTTTTACAACGATTATTGGCATAAGATCGAGGAACTCACCAAACCTGCAGACGGTTCATTGAGCTACAATGTCAGCGGCTTCGTGCGCGATTATCTCACCGTCAAGACGAACAAAATCCCGCGGCAAGATGCCGTTTACGTGGAATTCAAAAGCTATGCATCCAAAAGCAGACTCGACTCGCAAGAGTTTTTATCCGACATGCTCAAATACGCGAGATATTACAATGCGATCAACACTGCGAGGACGAGCTCGAAACGTGCCAACGACATATTAACGCGATTCAACCTGTTGCAAGTGAAGGTCAGCATGCCGTATTTCCTCGCGCTCTGCAACTTCCGCGCGGAGCAGAAGATATCCGAAGACGACTTCGTCGAAGTGTTTCGCATCATAGATTCTTACGCGTTCCGACGATTAATGTGCGACGTGCCGTCCAATTCGTACAACAAAATCTTCCCGACGCTCCACTACAACGCACTCACGAAGAATACCGGTTACGTTGACGCGTTGAAATATGCATTGACGATTCGGAGCGGCGAGTTTCGTTGCCCGAACGATGAAGAATTTGCAACTCAAATCTTGGAAAAAGACATTCGAAGTCTGATTCCGCGCGGCAGAATATACTTCTTCGCGCGCCTCGAAAGCGGCATTTCGCCGAACGGACTCGACATTCTGAGCGGATTGCTCGACAAAACTTATGTGATCGATTGGATAATGCCCAAAAAACTTACGATCGGTTGGAAGAGAGAGTTGGGCGCGCGAGCGGAGGAAATTCATGAGACTTGGGTCAATCGATCGGCGAATTTGACTGTTCTCGATGCCGGTGTCAGACGCAGCAGCCTGTCGTTCAAAGAGAAGAAGTTCATGCAGAACGGATTTCATTACAGTTCATTGCAATTAAACCGAGCAATCGATCAGTATCAGAATTGGACGGAGAGGGAATTGTTTCATCGCAGTAATGTCTTGAAGCAGCTCGCGCTGAAGTTGTGGGCGTATCCGCAATCGTCATTCAAACCGTCGATTCGGGAGAAGGATTTGCACTCGCTCGCCGAAGACTTCGACTTCACCGGACGAACTGTTTTGGGATATACATTCGATGGCAAGCGTTATAACGTCAAAGATTGGAAAGACATGTACACGCAAGTGTTGAAGCTCGTCTTCAGCATCAATTCATCGCAGATGTATCAGTTCGCAAAACAAAATTCGACATTCGCATCGACGGCGTTCGTTAACGGTTTTCAGATCGGAAACAGATTGTATTCGCATGCCAATACCGATACCAACAAGAAGATGCGCATACTTCGAGAATTGTTCGATCTTTGCGGGCTCGACAAAGATGAGCTTGAAATTGAGCTCCGCCCTGCAGTCAATTGAAATTTCAATCCGATCGCTTGATAAAATTTTTCGGCGTGATATAATTTAACCGGAGTGACAAAAGTCAATCACAGACACACAAGGAGGTATGGCTATTGGCTCTGGTTGTAAAAAAATTCGGCGGCAGTTCCGTCGCGAC
>CALGGX010000021.1 GCA_937916025.1 uncultured Selenomonadales bacterium | reverse complement strand
AGATGCTCGAGCCGGTGAGTTGCAACGTGTCGGACGAACTGTAGCCGTAAACAGTGTCGTTGCCGTCGCCGGAAGAATAGATAATGTACTCGTCACCGGAACCCAAACTTACTATATCCTCATCAGTACCGCCGTTTATTGTCACTTGATCGGCAACATGATTGATTATAGTATCATTGCCTGCTCCGGCAAAAACCGTAACATTTGCGCTTCTGTTATCGATAGAATCATTTCCTGCGCCAGAGACAATCGTCGAGTAATTACCGCTGTTGAGAATCGAATCATCACCTGCGCCGCTTTCAATCGAGACATTATTGCCCAAATTATCGATCTCATCGGCTCCGTTTCCACTTTTAATTGTGACATCATCGCTCCAATTGCGGATATCATTATTGCCGGAACCTGCGTTGATCGTGACATTGTTGCCGACATTTTGGATGGAATCATTGCCGCTGCCTGCCTCAATCAAAGCGTAATCGCCCCGGCTATTGTAAATGGTATTATTGCCGTCTCCAGTGTTGATTGTGGTATTATCTCCGCCATTGGCAACGTCGTTATTGCCCGATCCTGCGTTAATCGTCACATTGGAACCGGAATTGCTGACAACATCATTACCTGCGCCCGCATCGATCGTTACATAGCTCGGACGATTATCAATACAGTCATTTCCGTCGCCCGTATTAATTGCTGTCAATGAGCTTTGATTCCAACTGATGACAGTGTCGTTGCCGTCGCCGCTGTTGATTTCAGTATGAACTCCGGCTATGCGAATTGAATCATCGTAATCAGTACTTGTTAAACTCCAATTGGAATAGACAGTTATTCTCTGCCTGCCGATATCATTCCGCGCGGAATAGATATGATCGGCAGTGACGGAGCCGACCGGCATGTCAGACGCGCCCGGCAATGTTGTGAACTCTGCAAAGTAGAACGCGTCGGAATCAGTGATCGAATTGCCGTCGACGACGAAAACGCCGATTGAAGACGTCGTTTCATTGAGGGTAATATTCGCATTGATATTGGTGAGCGTCGGAGATGTGATCGTGTCTGTATCACTGCCGGAGGCGATTGGAATGGGTTGTCCCTGCTCATCGACGGCAGTGATCGCACCAAGGCTTGCGTAATCTTTAAGCAAAATCGAGCCGTCGTCGATGGTGATGATCACGTCGTTGCCGCTTTCGGCTGATGAGATGCTCGAGCCGGTGAGTTGCAACGTGTCGGTGGCGGAGTAGCCGTAGACAGTGTCGTCGCCGTCGCCGGAAAAGTAAAGAACAAGTTCATCATATGCCTCATAAGAACTCAAACTTATAAGGTCATCGCCTTCTCCGCCTTCCATTGAAACATTATTACCCGTATAAGAGATTATAGTATCGTTGCCGTTTCCTGCTTCGACTTTAA
The DNA here is from genome assembly GCA_937916025.1 of uncultured Selenomonadales bacterium. Next base: position 10,201 of record CALGGX010000021.1, on the reverse strand, counting down.
CGGAAGATGCTGCATTATAGACAGAGTCGTCACCATCGCCGAGAGAGATCGAACAGGAAGAACTTGTGTAACTGTTTTCGATGCAATCGTTACCTGCCCCCGAATCAACGGTTACATTTGAAGCACTGTTTTCAATGGTGTCGTTACCATCGCTGGTATTGATCGCCGTCAATGACGGATAAACTATTGCTACGGTGAGTTCATTAAAACGTGCTTGATTGACAATGGAATCATTACCCGAACCGGTATTGATTGTCATGTTCGGACTGCCGTTATCAACCGAATAATTGCCATTGCCAAATTCGATCGAAACATTTGCTCCGAAGTTGCTTATTACAGCATCACTGAACTCGACGTTGATCGAAACATCATCACTGTAATTATAAATGGAATCGTTACCTTCACCCGCATTGATTGTAACATTGGAAGCTACATTGACGATAGAGTCGTTACCTGATCCAAGATCGATCATAGTCAAAGAAGCCGACACTGTATTCTCAACCAAAATCGACGAGCCCTCGACGGATTCATTATAAGTGTGAAATTCATTGTAAACAATATCATCGCCGTCGCCGGCATCGATCGTAACTTCATAACCGAAATTTCTAATCGAATCTGAATCTTCTCCGGTCGAAATCAAAACATTTGTACTACCGTTTAAGAGTGAGTCTAATCCGCCTCCGGTTGACAATGTAACATCGGAAGCATTATTTTGAATTTCGTCGGAACCGATGCCAGTAGAGATCGTCACGTTTGAACCACTGTTGCCAATACTGTAATCGCCGTTACCAAAGGTTATTGTGACATTATCGCCACTGTTGACAACTTGAGCATTCCCTACATCGACTTTGATTGAAGAATTATCACCTCTGTTGTAAACGAAATCGTTGCCGTCACCGGCGTCAATTGTTGCATAATCGGAGCTGTTGTTGATTTTGTCATCACCAGAACCCGCGTCAATCAAAGCGTAATCTACCTGTTCCTCCAGTGAATACGGATAAAAAGTTCCGTTGTAAATCCGATCGTTGCCGTCGCCGCCATAAATCGTTGCATTCTCCCCGTAATGACTTATATGATCATCACCATCATCAGCACTGATCATCACATCTTCTCCTGTGCTGTCGACGGTATCGTCACCTTCACCGAGATCGATAACAGTCAATGAAGCCGAGCTGTAAACGGAATCATTGCCGGATTCTGCATTAATTGTAACGCCTGAGCCGTAATTGCGAATTGTGTCCGCACCGGAACCGCCATTAATTGTCACCAAAGTGCCGATATTATAGATCGTATCATCACCGGCTCCGAGATCGATGTAATCCAGAGAAGCATCTCGCCCATTAGCGACGGAATCATTGCCTGCGCCCGCATTAATCGTGACGTGCACGCCGCCTTTTCTGCCATTACTGAACAGTTGACCGTTTTCGATATAATCGTTACCGTTACCTGCGTCAATCGATACGTTCGATACCGAATCGTTTATAATTCTATCGTCATCGTCTGTTCCAGTTATAATCGTATTCGACGTAGCGTTATAAAAATTTGCCATACACTCACCTCCTTACTTGACGAAGACGACCGACGTATCCTCGAGCATATCAGTCGACTCGTTCGCGAGCAGGATTTTATTCGCATCCTTGACGCTCACCACGGCGTTCACTCGATTGACCGAGTTCTGTCCGCCGCTCACATCAACCGCGTCGATCACCAGCGGATTGTCTCCCGCACGACCGTCCGCCGCCGCGCCGTTGAGATCGTCCGCATAATCGACCATGCCTTTCTCAATCACCGTGTCGTACTCCAAATTCTTGACTCCGTACACCGCGCGCCCTTCCGTGTCGTAAATGACAGGCGAGAACGTCGGATACATTCCCAAGCCGTCCGCATTGATCACCACTCCGGTGTAATTCGCATCTCGGATCGATTGCATTTCTGCATCAGTAAGCGCGGTCGGATCGACTTCGGGAAACGGCTCGGGCGTGCCGCGATCCATGATCTCCGGCACGATTACCGACGCCAGACTTCCTGTCGCTCCGTACAGCGGCACGCACATTCTCACAGAATACTCGTCGTTCTCGAGTTGCTTCTCCTCGATGATCTGCGCACCGCGAAGCAAGCCGCTGATTTTCGTGCGGACGGTGTCGTTCTCGATGATCAGATCATTCATGAGCGTATCGGCATCGATCTGAATGCCCTTGATTATGCCGAGCAAATGTCGTTGCGCATCAGTGATTGCGGCGAGCCGAGTCATCGACATGCCTTTGCCGCCGGAACGTCCGCGACCTTCGGCGTAGATTGCGGAATTGGCTCCGTGCGAGCGATCGACGCCTTCAGTGATACCGGCATTCTCGACGCTGACGTTGACCGAGATATTGTTCGGTGCGGCGTTCGAGAGATCGGCGACTCCGGCAGTGAGGAGCGCGCCTAAAGCTGCAGCAAGCACGAGTGGTTTGTGTTTGAAGAATTTCATGATCTCATCTCCTCAATAAACTATGCCACGCAGCCCGCCATTATATTTATTGATGAACTGCTGCAGATTTGTAAAATTATTCGACGGATCATTAATTTGAAAATCTGACGCCTTGAAGTTTGTCGTCGAGCTTCCGGTATATCCCTTGACAACAACCCAATGATAATCGTACGCGCCGATCACAACAGGATTTCCGCGCCTCAACTGATTGTAGATTTTTGCCATCCATTCATTGGTGAGAGGTGGCTTGTTCGTGACGAAATCGGTAGTGTAACCCAACCGCGATTTGACAATGTTCCAATCAACATCATTGCCGTTATCACCGGTAAACGGTCGAAGTCGCTCCATCATTTCCGGCGGCGTCAGGTTCGTATGATTGTGGTAGTTGTATTTCATTGCCAATGAAGTGATCGTGCAACCGCGCGCCGCGATCGATCTCGTGCCGATCATTGCTTTGGGCCATGCGGTCTGTTTGAGTATAGGTACATTCAAACTTATTTGTCCTTGCGGCGGATCGTTGAAGATGTCTTTGCTCACCCAGCGATCCTTCGTGCCGCTCGGCGTCGGATAACGCACCTTGTATGCATTGCTCGTTTCATCAAGCACCGTAACCATGTCGCCCGCATCGACACGTTCATTGCCCGTCCGATTGCTTAAGCCCGAGTCGTTGAATGCCGGAACCGTCTGCTTTGCTTGACGTTGTTGCACGACCGGAGTCGGATTCGGTGTCGGTTGTTTGTTGATCAGGCTGTTCAATTGCGAGAGATCGACAATGTTGATATTGCCGTCGCCGTTGACATCGGCATTGCTTTTGTTGATCGAAGTCGTCTTGCCTACGATGTACTCTTTCAGCAAAGTCATGTCGTTGTTGTCGACCTTGCCGTCGCCGTTGACATCGCCTTTGATATTGCTCGTCGTCGGTGTGGATGTCGGAGGTCTGACCGGCGTGAACCGCCACTTATTCCAATTCACATCGTTGTACTCCCACAGCCAGATGTTCGTGCCGTTACCGTCTTTTGCCTCGGCGCAATCAAACGCGAGCTTGTCTCTGATCCTCGACTCGATGTAATACGCGCCGTTCGTACTGCTGTATACCAACCGCCACAGTTGCGCCGCCGAATTCGCGTTCGGACTCGCCAGTTGAATGTTCGTACGCAATTCGCCGTTCGTATTCGCCGCCGCCACATTCAGATCACAATGCCCTGCCTTCAGCGTGAACCAATTGTTGCCGCGATTCTGCAGATAAAATACTTGATTCGGCTGGCTCACGCTCGACGCATTATCCCACAGTTGAATGTTCGCACCGACCGCCGTCGATGCCGCATTCACGTCCAACAGTCTGTTCGGCGCATGCAACGGCGAGATTTTGTACCAACCGTCGTTGAGAGTTGCGTACCGAACGACATTCGTCACATTCCGCGCGGCGTTGGTTGCAACTGCCGAGCTCGGAATCCAGCCCATTTTGTAGCCCGTGCCGTTGTCAAGCCGATAAACTATCTGCGCGCGAGAACCGTTGTCTGCAATCACGATGATACTTTCGTTATTCGAGACACTGCCGATCGTATCACCGCCGTTGTTCGTACGAAAAACATTCTGCGCGCCGCTAACGTTCGCACTACGATTGCTGTAATTCACGTCGGCGCAAAGATCGCTGATCCGAAACCAACGCGAGACTCTCCCGCGACTTGTCGGATAAGTGCCGTACGCCCAGCCGTCGTTGCGAACTTGCGTCACTTGAATCAGATCGACATTCGCGCTGATGTAGCCGACTCGACCGCCGTTCGGAGTGTTGTAAGTGGAGACTTGATGATCGCAGTAGCACGTGAGCGGCAAGCGATCGGTTACGACGCCCGCCTCGACCGCGCCGTTGAACAGCAACGCTCCGCCGAGCACTGCCGCACAGATCAGTTTCTTGATGCTGAATCTCATGTTGAATCACTCCCATCAATACAAAAATTATGCTCGCATTAAAGCACTTTATTCCAATAATCGTACGGATTGGGATTGTCCAAAGTCGGATCGTTAACGCTCTTTGCCGCCGCCTCACGTCTGCCGTTCCTAACTTCGATATGAACGTGCGAAGCAGATGCGCCGGTGCTCCCCTGATATCCGATAAGATCGCCTTTGTTCACCGTCTGCCCCGCTCTTACCGCCACCGAACTGAAATGCAGATACACAACCGTCTTATCATTGGCTCGATCATAAATGGCAACCGTATTGTATGAGCCGCCTGCTCTTGTGACAACACCGGAGATCGCTGCATAAACCGATGCTCTGTGAGCAAGAACCATGTCGATGCCTTCATGTCGACCCGGTGTGTTTTGATATCCGTCGAAGTCACAAGTGATGCGCGCTCCATTGTTTTTGAAAACGGCGTACATCAATTTTTGTCGCACATCACCTGACGGCTGCGGTATCGACGAAGACACTTGCACAAGTTTCCAACGCGCAGCTTGATTGGTATGATACTGCCACAGATGAAGCACCGCACCGCTGTACGCATTGTTGCCGTACAAATCGAAAACACGTTGTTGACCGAGCTTGCTTTGAATGATATACGAGCCGTTGCCCGCATCGATGAATCGCCAGTAGCAACTGTCCGTGCCGTCGTCGTGATACAGCCACAGCCGCGCTGAATTCGCATCATTGCCGCCCTGCACGTTCATAACCAAGCCCGTGCGCTTATGAATGATTTTGTACCAATCGCCGTTCACGCGCTTAATCGTAAACAACTGCGCATCGGAATTGTTTTTCTGATATATCTGGAGCGGAGTACCGACTGCCGCTTGTCCGCCGCCCTTCACGTCGATTGCATGATTGGTGTTGCTCTCCGGCAAAATGTAATAATCGCCTTCATTCGGATAAACCACTGTCGCGAAAATGCATTTAGAAACCCATCTGTCTTTCGAGCCGTTCGGAGTCGGATACCGGACGTAGCACGCGTCATTGGTTTCCTGCAAAACCACAACCGCGTCGCCGCGATCAACTCTCTCATTGCCGTTTCGATTCGTCAGCGATTGATCTGTATACGCCGGCACCGTGTTTTTCGCCATCCGCGTGGCGGCAATTGCTTCGCCGCTCGTCAACACGACAAACGTAAACAATGCCGTCAGTCCCAATCCGAGCCAATTTTTCTTCCACATCTTCATCTCTCATCTTCCTCCTTTGTTGAGTTCCAAAACCAATTTATCCACAGCCGCTTCCGCCGCCTTGCGCAATGCATTCGTCACGCTCGACTCCGCGACCTTCGTCACGCCGATGCTGAGCGTATGCACCCCGCTCCCGACCTTCACTCTCGAGCTCGACGAAGTGCCCTCGCCCATCGCACCCTTCACGATCTTTCCCGTCGCCGTGTCCATCATCAACAGCGCGATCTTCGCCCGCACCGAGTAGATGTTCACTCCGCCCGTCAGCACCGTGCATTCGCTTTCGATCGGACTGATGTTCATCACATTGCCGCATATAATGTACGGCACATTCAGCACCGCGCCGAGCTTTTTTACATCACTCGGAACGAGTTTGCCGGCGTATTTCGCTTGCGCCGCTTCCAATTCCTCGCGCCGGAGCGAAAATACCGAGAACATTTGCGTATCCTTCAAGCTGTCGACTACATACGCATTCAGCGACTTCTCCGAGCCCTCCGCCTTCAGTTCGTCAATGTCGATCGATTGAAACGTGCCGAAATCCGTCACCACGACCTTGTATTTCATCTCTGCCGCCGAGGCAATCGATACCGCCGTCATCAATCCAATCAACAGCATCGCCGCCGCCTTCATCGTCGCTTACCTCAAGACAATTGCCCCGCATCAAAAGCAGTCGTCAACGCCTCGACAATCTTATCCGATGCATTATCGATTGCCTTCGACAACAGTGCCTCATTGAGTTTCGCACGCCCAAACCTTACACCGCCCGCGTCGATCATCTTCTGTGTCCCGATGCCGACCACGCGCTTGAGCCACACAATCTCGCCGGTCGACGCCTTGATCAGCCGCACGTCGCATTGCAAGCCGATCCCGCTCTTCTTAATGTCAATCGGATTGAGCGACCCGGTCGATGTCATGTTGATCGCGCGAGACATTGCAGAATCGTCGTTCTTCATCCAATTGCCCACGCCGAGATTGACGATCGTTCCCTGAATGAGATATTCCGCGCCGTTCTCCCGTCCGATCTTCGACGTCAACTCCGGCGATATGATCTGCCCGACCTGCGCCGACGCTATCGATTGCGCTTTCCGCTCGTCGATCACTTCCTCGAACAGCTCGTTGAAATCGCCGCTCGACATCGCTCGTTCCATCGCCTCATAGCCGCGCACTTTTTCTTCATACAGCCGCGCCTCGAGATCGACATCGAGCTCTTCACTCAGGTTAGCTGACAATCTGCCGTCGTTTTGCAGTTTGATCATCACCTCTTGCGATAACTGCCCCGCCGTATTCACTTGATCAAAGCGCGTGTCGTCCGTGAATTTCAACATCACGCACTCCGGCGTCGCTTCCGCACTCGACCACAGCATCAGCATCGCCGCCATCAGCAATAATATCCGCCGCATGCTTAAGCCCCCTTCCGTCGAGCTGTCACGTCTTTCAACTCCGAAGGCAGTTCGAGATACGCGTCGTCGACATTCGGAGAGAACTCTTCGATCTCGATCACGCAACGCTGCCCCTCGATCCGACCGTCCGAATCCTTGCGATAATCCGCCGACGCAATCTTGATCAGCCGATCGCCGTCGAAGTAATACCGAATCGCGCTCATCATGCCGCCGTCCGTCGACTTGTAATCTTCATACGCCGCACCGTTCTCGAGTTGACCGCTCGCAACAAATTCGTATCGAGGCATGTCCGCACTCTTGACGTTGTCCGGCAACATCGCATTCAACAGTCGCGTCATATCCGCGTCGCCGTAACTCTCGCCGTTAATCAGCTCCGCGAGATAATTTCGCGAGTTCGCGCTGACTTTGTTGCGATTCTCGCCGTAGTACTTGATGCGATCGCTCTTCGTCCGACACGTGAACAGATAATTCTCCGTGCCGCGCGTCAATCGACACATGTCAAATTCGCCGTCGCCGACCTGCTCGTACTTCTTGCCGCCGTTTGCAACGATCAAGCCGCGCAAACTCTTGTTGATCAAATACGCATTCCGCTCGACCGCAAGCCCGCTCGATCCGAACAACTCCATTCGATCGCGATTGGTGATGCGCGTCGGCGTGACATTTTCATAGCGGATCGTGTAGCTCCCGCTCGCGAGCATTTGCCGATACGCATCGAGATTGTCGGCATCCGCACTCGACATTTCGACGCTCAACGCGAGCATCACGGCGACTGCCAAAAACAGTTTCTTCATCACAGCCCCTCCATCGAGCCGACAGGCACTCGCTTCTCGATCAAATCATGCGCATCGCCCTTGCCTGCCGCATATGTCGTCGTCTTTCGACCGATCTTGAATGCCTTCGCCGGAATTTCGCCGGTGATTTTTTTGATCGCAATTCGATTAACCGGATACTCGACGCCGTCGCGCAAGATCGACACCTGCGCCTCGATCAATCGCCCTTCATCGTAAAGCATGTCGTAGAGTAATTGCGCCGTTTCGTCGCCCGACAAACTCACTATCTCGGCGGCGTATCGATCGCAATCGTATTGCTTCTTCCCGACCGATTTTTGATAACTGTTGACAAACTTCGGCGTCTCGAGTGCTTGCGACAAACTCGAGTACGGATCGTTCGGATAAAACACCGACAGTTCGATCGGCAACGCCAATTTCCGACGCACGCCGTTCCAGCCCTCGCGCGGATTTAAATTCTCCTCGCCGAGTTGATTTTCATCGAGCTCGAGCGCGCGGTCGTCTTCGAGAAATTGATAGTACTTGCCGTCTTTATGCAGGACTGTCGGGTATTTCGTGCCGCGACTGCCGAACATCGCTCCGAGCGGATTGCATGCCCTTACCCATGCCGGAGTAAGCTCGTGCGCCCGTTCCATTCGCTTATTGTCAAACGCCGCCAAGAATTTGATCTCTTTCGGCTTCGAGGCGTCCGCATACTCGATATAAAACTCCCCCGCGCGGAACATGTCCCGATACTCTTGCGCCGCCGGTTGCTCCGCGCTCGCCGAACTTATCAGCATCGACATCGCCAACGCGCCGCTCAATAATATTTTTTTCATCGCTTCTTCCTCTCCCGACTGCGTCGATCCGTGCCGTCGATCTTTGCCAACAAGCCGCGATTCTTGTCGAACACCGCGTTATCGAGCGCGTCCTCCACGGCATTTACGAATTGCACGCTGTTGATCTCCGTACTCCCGATCGTTATCGAATGCGTAACAGGTTCCGCCGCCTGCTCGAGCGTAATCGAATTGCCGTAGTCGTCAGTCCCCGTCGTCGAGACGGATTTTTTTATTTGATTGAAAGAGACCTTGCCTCCGGTACTTGCGGATGAGCCTCTGCCGATTGCCGAGTACATAATCTCGCCGGTTGTCACGTCAACAATGCGAATTGCCACGCTCGTCTCGACTTTGTACTTCGAGCCGCCCGCCGTACCGAGCACGCTGTTGTCGTATGAAATCTCGGAAGTCTTCGTGCCCTCGCCCAAAATACTGCCGATAACGACGTATTGCGCCTTCAACATCGAGCCCGCATTCAGCGCGCCCGACGTGCCCGTCAATTGCCCCGAGTTATACGCCTGCATATTTACTACGCTTTCCATTTGATCAACTTCGAGCACGCGGAAGCGGTTTGCGTCTTTTAATGCGTCGATGAGATACGCTGCCATCTCCATTGCATCGTAATACTGCATACCCGCGAGTTGTTGCGCTTTGTTGGTGAACGGCAACACCGCCAGAGTCGCCCGATAGTCTTGCTCCGCGCGGACGCTTGTCGACATCGTCAATATCAACAGCGGCAGCAGCATCGCCGATAAAAAAATCTGCCTCATTCAGCATTCCCCCTTTCCGATCATGTGATCGACAATTGAATGGTACTGTTGCTCACGCTCTCGATGAAGAGTCCGAGGTTCGTGCGTTGTCGGAGGAGTTGAATGAGGACATTGGCTTTGTGCGTCGACTCGACATCGAGCACCGCTTTGCCGTTGCGATACTCTCTAAGATGGACGTTTTGCACGCCGTTGGTGTTGAGGAGATCGCGTCGAAGTTGATCGATCCGATCGTAATCGCCGGTTCGGACTGTGAATTGCACTTTTTCAGTCGTGATCGAACCGAATCGGCGGAACGTCTTGCTCAATGCTTCCGCCGCCGCCGTCGATGCCGAACGAATTGCGAGCTCCGTCGCGCGATTGGATACGCCGTCGAGTCCGCTGCCTTCCGTCTGAAAAGTGCCGACCAACGCTCCGGTGTCGTACTTGATCACCTTACACGTGAGATTGGCGCGCGCGCCGTTCATGCCGGTTGCAGTCATGCCGCCCTCGCGAACGTTCGGAACCTGCATCGCGTCAGAGTAACTGTCGAGCCGTCCGAGCACGAGATAGTCAATTGCAGTGTCTTTTTCGGCAATATCATTGAGCGGAGCGCGATTTTCGTAAATTTCATTGAGAATTCGAGCGTCGTTGATGCGAATGACATGCGCCGCGTCCGAAACATGCGAAAAGCCCATCGACATCAGTTTTTCATTCATAAATGTCTCTGCCGTGCGACTGTGTTGCGTGCCTTCGACGCCGTCGTTTTGAAAGACGATGACGGCAATGCGCGGGTCGTTGAGACCCGGCGGCGGACAGGTATACAACCATCAGGC
>CALGGX010000020.1 GCA_937916025.1 uncultured Selenomonadales bacterium | reverse complement strand
CCCGCCGGTGGATTACTTCTCTGAATCCGGCGAGCCCATCGGCTTCAACACAGCCATCGTGTCGGAGGTCGGCAGACGCCTCGGCCTGAATGTCGAGTTTATCTCCGTGGACACCGGCGCACGGGCCGTGGCGCTGGCATCGGGAACCGCGGACGTGGTGTTCTGGTCGGAAAACGGCAACTTCGACAACAGGGAAGGCGGTGACGTCGAAGATCAGCCCGAGGGCACAGTCATTACGGAACCCTATCTCGTGGGGCAGCTCACGTATGTTGTGCTTGCAACATCGCCGCTGGTGGAAACGGGCGAAAAGTGAGACATGTGAGCGAGAGGGGAGGCATCCCGCAATGAGCCTGATCGAAGTCAGGGGATTGAAAAAGTCCTTCGGTTCGCTGGACGTATTGAAGGGCGTCGATTTGACCGTGGAACAGGGCGAGCGCATCGCCATCATCGGCGGCTCCGGCTGCGGCAAGAGCGTGTTCCTGCGCTCGCTGTGCCTGCTGGAGAAACCCGACGCAGGGCAGGTGTTCATCGACGGACAGGAGATCACCGCCGCGAAGGGCGCGGACGTGGACGGCATCCGCCGCAGCATGGGCATGGTGTTCCAGAAGTTCCACCTGTTTTCCGAGATGGACGTGATGGACAACCTGTGCCTAGCGCCAATGCGATTGAAGGGAATGTCCCGTCAGGACGCGGAGAAAAAGGCTTTGGAGCTGCTTTCGCAGGTCGGCCTCGCGTCCCGCGCCCACGCCTGGCCCACGGTGCTCTCCGGCGGGCAGCAGCAGCGCATCGCCATCTGCCGGTGCCTGATGATGGAGCCGAAGGTGCTGCTGTTCGACGAGCCCACCAGCGCCCTCGACCCCACGATGGTGGGCGAGGTGCTGGCGGTGATCCGCATGCTGGCCAAGCGCGACATGAGCATGCTGATTGTCACCCACGAGATGAACTTCGCCCGCGAGGTGGCGAACCGCGTGCTGTTCTTCGCGGACGGCGGCATTTACGAGCAGGGCACGCCGCAAGAAATATTCGACGCGCCGCAAAAGCCGCTGACGATCTCATTCATACATCGGCATAAGTATTTCCGATACGAGATCGACGATCGGGACTTCGATCTGATTCAAATGCACAACGAACTGTTGCTGTTTGCGGAGAAGTACGGGATCGCTCTGATGGAAAGCACGCGATTGCAGGCGTGTTGCGAGGATTTTATTTATGCGATGATCGAAGGCGCGTATTCGCCGCGTGAGCCGATCAAACTCGCGTTGGACGTGACGTATGCGGAGGCGGATAAAGTGCCGGAGATTGCGCTCGATTGTGCGGGGCGGCAATACGATCCGTTCTCGGGCGAGATCGATGAAGAAGACGAAGCGGGCTTTCGGCTGATGGTTTTGCAGCGCATGGTGAAGGAGTATCGGTATGAATACGTCGACGGCGTCAATCGATTGCGGTTTTCGATATGATTGAAGTGCAGGGATTGAGTTACAGCTACGGCGATCGGCTCGCGCTCGATGCGATCGATCTCAAGATCGCGGACGGCGAATTTGTTGCGATAATCGGAGCGAACGGGAGCGGCAAGTCGACGCTCGCGAAGAATTTGAACGGCTTGCTGTTGCCGAGCGCGGGGCGAGTGCTGGTCGACGGCATTGACACGGCGATCGATGTTTGGACTGTGCGCTCGAAGGTCGGCATGGTGTTTCAAAATCCCGACAATCAGATTGTGGGAGCGATCGTCGAGGATGATGTGGCGTTCGGACCGGAGAATCTCGGCGTGGAATCGGCAGAGATCGGGCGGCGCGTTGACGAGGCATTGTCGATTGTCGGCATGCTCGAATACAGAGAGTTTTCGCCGTACAAATTGAGCGGCGGGCAGAAACAGCGCGTGGCAATTGCGGGCGTATTGGCGATGCGGACGAAATGCATCGTATTCGACGAGGCGACGGCAATGCTCGATCCGATTGGGCGGGCGGAAGTGCTCGAGACGATCGATCGGCTCCGCGCGGAAGGAATGACGATCGTGATGATCACGCACTTCATGGACGAGGCGGCGCGTGCGGATCGGGTGGTCGTAATGAACGGCGGCAAGATCGTTCGGGAAGGCAAGCCGCGCGAGGTGTTTTCGGACGTGCGATTTTTGGAAAAGATCGGATTGGAAGTGCCGACGGCGGTCGAATTGGCGCGGCGATTGAAATTGAAAAACGTGTTGACGATTGAGGAGTTGGAGCAACGATTGAGACGATGATTGAATTAGACGATGTAAGTTACACATACGCGAGTGGGACGCCGTTTGAAAAGACGGCGTTGTTTAATGTGTCGTTGAAGATCGACGCGGGAGAGTTTGTCGCGATAGCAGGCTCGACAGGCTCCGGGAAATCGACGCTGATACAAGTGATGGCGGGCTTGTTGCCGACGAGCGGCGTTTCGAGCACGGGGCGAATCGGATTGGTATTTCAACGCCCAGAAGATCAATTGTTCGAGGAGACGGTGGCTGACGAGATTGCGTTTGCGCCGCGCAATTTCGGCTGTTCGGAAGCGGAGATCGATCGGCGCATTGACGCGGCAATGAAGTCGATCGGGCTGTCGGAAGAATATCGGCTGAAATCGCCCTTGCAATTGAGCGGCGGGGAGCGGCGGCGCGTGGCAATTGCCGGTATCTTGTCGATGAAGCCTGACGTGTTGATTCTCGACGAGCCGACTGCCGGTCTCGACGCGCGATCGAAAAACAAACTCTTGCGCGAGATCAAGCGATTGAATGACGGCGGCACGACACTCGTGATGGTGACGCACGACATGGACGCGATTGCGGGGCTTGCGCGGCGATTGATTGTAATGTCGAAGGGGCGGGTGTTGCTTGACGGCGAGCCGCGCGGAGTGTTTCGACAATCGGAAGTGCTGAAACGCGCGGGCTTGAAGCCGCCTTCGGCAACGGAGATTTTAGATCGGTTGAAGCTCGACGGCGAAGCGTTGACGATTGACGAGTGCGAGGCGGTGATCAGGAAGTGTTTCAAGATATAACGCTCGGGCAGTATTTCCCCGGCAATTCAATTTTGCATCGACTCGATCCGCGCGTCAAGATCGTATTGCTGTTCGTGTTGCTGATTCCGATCTTCACGGCGCGCGAGCCGCTCGAGTATGCGTTTTTGACGGCGTTGACGGGGTTTTTCACGGCATTGTCGAAGGTCTCTCCGACGGCGGTTTTGCGCTCGGTCAAGCCGCTGAAATGGATCATACTGTTCACGTTTCTGATTCATTTGATCTCCCACGACGGCGAAGTCTTGTTTCAATTGTTGTTTTGGAAGGCAACTGACGAAGGTCTCCGCGCGGGCTTGTTGATCTGCTTGCGATTGGTGTTGATGATTGCGTTGTCGTCGTTGCTGACATTCACAACGTCGCCGCTGAAACTCACGGACGCTGCGGAGAAATTGCTCTCGCCGCTGAAAGTGCTCGGCGTTCCGGCGCATGAATTGGCGATGATGATGACGATTGCCTTGCGCTTCATTCCGACGTTGCTCGACGAGGCTGATAAAATCATCAAGGCGCAAAAAATACGCGGCGTCGACATTGAACACGGCAACTTCGTTCGGCGATTGAAGATGATGGTGCCGATATTGGTGCCGCTGTTTTTGTCGGCATTTCGGCGCGCGGACGAGTTGGCAATGGCGATGGAGGCGAGATGCTATCGCGGCGGCGAGGGGCGGACGCATATGAAATCGCTGAAGATCACGCCGCTCGATTGCAAGGCGATTGTCTTCGTCGCGTTGATTGAGGGCGGATGGTTTTTGGTACGTTAATGTTTGACTTCAACTATCTGTAGCTGATAAAATTAGAATAAAGAGGTGTTTTGCGGGATTAAAATTGAGGAGTGATTGATATGCGGCAGATATTTTTAACAACCATAGGGGGGGGGGGAATTAATCCTCAATCGAGCGGCTTCGATCTGCAACGCTTCGCGACGATCAGCAATACGAACAATAACAGTTTGGTGAGCGGCACGAGCGGAGATGATTACATCGAAAACTCCGCGCGGAATGTTTCGATAAACGGCGGCGACGGCAATGACACCATCCGGAATAACGACGGCGATTTTACGACGATTGACGGCGGTGCGGGCAATGATTCCATTACCGGCATTTACTTCTACTCTACGCTGGTCGGCGGCAAGGGCGACGATCTGATTGAGATTTATGAGGGGCGAGAACAGGTATATTGCTATGCAAGCGGCGACGGTAATGACACGATCATCGGCTTCGGCAACAATGATACGCTCAATATCACGGACGGTTCGGAATACAAAACGGTCGTTTCCGGCTCCGACATGCTCGTGTCAATCGGGAGCGGTTCAATCTTATTGCAAAATGCCGTCGGTACAACGATCAACATCATCGGCGGAAAAGACATATCTAACCTCATCAGCGGCACGAGCGACAATGATTTGATCAAAAACAGCATTTCAAGTGTTTATATCGATGCCGGAGACGGCAACGATTACATTTACAATTACGATTATTCGAGTAATGTTACGATCGATGCGGGCAACGGCGATGATTCGATCTACAACCGATATGGCGAGAACGTGACGATTAATTCCGGCGACGGCAATGATTACATTCAAAACCAAGAAGGGCGGAGCGCAACGATCTCCGGCGGCGCGGGCAATGACACCATCTGTAACCGGGGCGATTATGCAAAGATCAACAGCGGTGCGGGTAATAACACCATCAACAACCACGGCGATTATTCAACGATCAACGCGGACGACGGAGACGATGAAATTGACAGCAGCGGGCAGTACGTAATAATCGATGCGGGCAAAGGCAATGACACAATCGATAACAGCGGCTCCCGT
>CALGGX010000019.1 GCA_937916025.1 uncultured Selenomonadales bacterium | reverse complement strand
GGATTTTGAAGCGGAAATCGGAGATGTGGATTTTGATATCATCGATTTGCTTGAGAAGTCGTTTGGAACAAACGGTAAATTCTACAAAACTCATGCGACGGCGCGGGCGGAAGCGATTGCCGACAACGGGTTCGGAGTGCAATTGGTGATTTTGCCGCCGCAATATCCTTTCGAGCGTCGGGATGGAAAAAAATGCGCGGCGATCGCGGCGGCGGAAGGAATTTTGAATGAGTTGCGTTACAAAAACATGGTGTTGTTTTTGGCGGGCGACGGTTCGGCTTTGGAATCGCTGAAGAAACTCATTCGGAGCCGAAAGGCTTGGAAAAAGATTTTGGATGAGATCGACAAACACAATTTGGATCAAAAACAGCTCGAAGATGTCAACAGTACTTTGGACGATCTCGAGCAGAAAATCAAGGCGCAAATTTCGGCGACATACATTCACGCGCTCGTCCCGACCGAGTCGGACATAAAGCAAATTGATTGGCAGGAAAAGACGTTGCAAGGCAAGGCTTTGAACAACGTCGAGGAGGCGCATGATTATTGGTGCAAAAACGATGTGCTTATTCGCGAATTGTCTTCCCGATTGTTGGCAGCGACGCTCGACGAGTACTTTTTCAAAGAGAAGCCGCATGTTTATGTCGATGAGCTGTGGAATTTCTTTGCGCAATACGTTTACGCGCCGAGATTGTACAATCAAAGCGTGTTGCTCCAAGCGATTCGTGCAGGCGTTCGTGTGGGGTACTTCGGATTGGCGGACGAATACAACGACGAGACGGACGGGTATGAGCATCTGATAATCGGCGAGCCGCCCGATATCCAAGCGAACGATCAGCTGTTGGTGAGCGCGGCTGAAGCCTCGGCGCGGCTCGAAGGTTCGGAGATTGTCGATGACACGACCGAAGAGCCGATTGAAGAAGAAACGGAAGATTTGCCGGAGCCGTTGCCGACGAGATTCTCGATGACGCTCGAGCTGAATTCGGATAGCATGTCGAAAGAACTCGACAAGATGATGAACGAGATCGTCGACACGCTGAAGATGTTGCCGAATTTGGAACTGTCGATCGAAATGAATATCCGAAGCCGCGCGGCGGACGGCATTCCGGATGATATCCGAGGCGCGCTCGAGGACAATTGTCGGCAATTGAAGACGAAATTCTGCCGATTCGATTTGTAATTTTTTTAAGGCGGGTGAACACAATGGAAGTCAATCGGAGCATCAAGACCAAAATGTTCGCTCTGTTGATATGTATGGGCGCAATCCCTTTCATCATAGTCATAATGGCGGGCGCATATCGGGCAATTGCCGAGCTGGAAGAATCATCCGTGAAAGACGCGGTTTTGCGCAATTTCATCATATCGGATCATGTGACGGAGATGTTCGAGAAAAATTTTTATACCCTTCACACGTTGGCACTCAATCCGATGATCGTTCAATATCTCGAATCGCCCGATGAAAATCATAAAACCATTTTGCAAATGCTGAAAGACACCAATTTTATATTTCATGACATGAACCTTATGGCGTTGACGGGCAGGAGCGGCTTGCAACTTCTTCGCACGGACGGTTCGACGTTGGTCAACGTAAGCAAGCGTCGGCATTTTCAAGAAGCAATGAAAGGCAATGACTTTATTTCGGATACGATCTTAAGCATGTCGACGGGCAAAATGATCGTCGTGCTCGAAGTGCCGGTGAAAGACGAAGACAACAATCCGATCGGAATGCTTCAAAGAAATTTCGACTTGTCGGCATTACAACAATTTGTCGAGAAGCAGGACACCGATAAAATTTACGTGATGATAATCGATCGCGAAGGCAGAATGATCGCGAGCACTTACAAGCCTCTGAACTCACCGGAGCTCGGCGAAGAAAATTGTAAATACTTGCTGCAAAGCATGCACGGGCATTCCGGCTCGGTGCGCATAAGATTCAACAACGAAGATGCTTTTGCGAGTTATTCGCGCAATTTGCTGACGGATTGGATGGTCGTAACCGTTCAGCCGTACCATTTCATTATGGATCAGGTGTATGTGCAAATCGCGAAATTGGTGTGTCTCGGTTTGCTGATGTTGGCGATTGTTTGTTTGACGGCATATGTCTTATCGAACCGAGCGACGAAGCCGATCATCGACATAACGAATGCCGCCGATCAAATTGCACAGGGAATGACTTCAATCAGCAACATCAAAGTCATGTCGGACGACGAAATCGGACAAATGGCGGATGCATTCAACAAAATGCGGCTCGCGCGAGACACTTTTCGGCAGGATGCGGAACTCGATCAGCTGACGAAACTGTACAACAAAAAGACATTGGAACATATGTTTCAAGTGAAGTTGGAGAAATTCAAGGCAACCGGAATGAACGGTCTGATGGTGCTTTTTGTCATCGACTTGGATCATTTCAAAGAAATCAACGATACGCTCGGGCATCAGTTCGGCGACAGAGTGCTGAAAGAATTTGCGATAAACTTGCGGAAATGTTTTCGTCCGACGGATTGTATCGGCAGATTCGGCGGTGACGAGTTCGTGGTGATTCTCGAAAACATTCCGAACGTTGAAGTGATCGAGCGGAAGGCGAAACAAATTCAAAAAATGGCGTCGGAGTTGTCGATTGAAGACAAGATTGCGGGCGTAACTGCGAGCATCGGAATTGCGATTGCGCCGAAACATGGTCTGCAATATGAAGAATTGTTCCGCGCGGCGGACGAAGCGTTGTATTACGTCAAAAAGCACGGGCGAAACAACTATCGGATCGAATAGAACCTGCCGCATTTTCAGCGATTGAAGTCGATGCCGCGATAAAATTGCAGTTGTTGTTGAACCAACTTGTCAAGGGCGCGCATGCCGAGCACTTCAACCGGCGCGCGATCGTCCGTCAAAATGTTGTTGCCTGTCGCCGGTTCCCGCCATGTCGAGCCGATCGTCGACATCAATTTCTGAAGCTCGGCGTCTTTAATCGACTTCGCTCGCGTCGACAGCCGATCCAACACGCCGACGTTTCGAGCCGCAAACAGTTCGCGATTGCTTCCGGCATAAACATCGATTATCCGAACTTCGGAAAAATTTGCGGCGATCGTGTCAGTCAAATGCGCGTTGATGCTCCCTGCCGAATCGTCTCGCAAACTCATGTTGACGATCAAAACTCCGTCTTCGGATAAATGCTCTCGGACGAGCGCGAAGAATTCCGTCGAGCTCATTTGAAACGGGATCGTGATATCCTGATATGCGTCGACCATGATGACGTCGAATGTCTGATCGATCGATTGAAGAAACGCGCGCCCGTCGTAAGTGACGATCGGAATATCCGAAGGCAGTCGGAAAAATTCTCGCGCGATCGCCGTGATCTTTTCGTCGATCTCGACGCCGAGTATTTCCGATTGCGGGAAATAATGTCGACAGCGTTCGGCAAAAGTTCCCGCGCCCATCCCGAGGATCAGAATTTTCTTCTCCGCCCGCTCGATCAGAAGCGGCGCGGCGAGCGCGTAGTCGTAATACATTCCGGTCAAGTTCCGATCTTTGACGCGGATCGATTGCACTCCGATCATGACGTTCGTCGAGAGAATCGTCCGCCGCTCGTCGTCTCGAACTTGGAGGTAATTGTAAATCGACTCGTCCTCGCGCGTGATGTCGTTTCGCCAAAACGCGAATGAACCGGAACAGCCGAGTGCGCTCAAAATAAAAAATGCGATCGTCGACACGGCGATCATTTTTTTGTTGCCGACGAAATATATCAGCCCGATGATCAGCAGAATGCTCGAGAAGATCAAAAACGTCACGGCAGTTCCGACGGCCGGGATCGTCACGAATGTCGGAATGAACGTGCCGATGATCGAGCCGATCGTCTGAAACGCGCCGAGATTGCCGACGACTTTTCCGTTGTGCTCGAGCGAATCCGTGGCGTATTTGACCAGACACGGCGTCACGGTTCCGAGCAGAAACAGCGGATAAACGAAAATCGCCATGCATGAAAGAAATGCCGCCGCCGTCAGCAAATTCGTATCGATTGTCTTAATCAACGCGCCGGCAATCAAAACGATGATGTATTTTCCGGCGAACGGAATGGCGGCAATCCAAAGCGCGGCGATGATGATGCGTCGATACAGCCGCGCGGGATCGGAATCCCGATCGGCAAGTCGACCGCCGTAAACATTACCGAGAGCCATTGCAATCATGATCGTGCCGATGATGATCGTCCAGACGATTTGCGAAGAGCTGAAATACGGCGCGAGCAATCGACTTGCGCCGAGTTCGACCGCCATCACCGACATCCCCGCAAAAAATTCCGTCGCGTACAAAAAAATTCGATTGCGTAACAGAATGATGCTCCTCCCCAAAAACTTATTGCCAATCTCCGCGCGGTTGATTATAATCATTTTATGAAACATTTTAAAGTCACACTCGGAGGTTTTTGAATGAGTACGCATTTTTCGTTTGAAGTGTTTCCGCCGCGCAAAGACATGCCGGTTGATGTAATCTACAACACGCTCGATCAATTGTCCGATCTCGAGCCGGACTTTATTTCGGTGACGTGCGGCGCAGGCGGCTCGTCGACAAACGCCGGGGCGCGCATGCTCGAAGTCGCCGCCGCCATCAAACATAAATACAATCGCCGAAGCGTGGCTCATCTTCCGTGCATCAATCTGTCGAAAGAGGAAGTCGTCGAGATGCTTTCGGAACTCGACAAGCAGGGCATTCATGACATTTTGGCATTGCGCGGAGATCGGGTGCCGGGTGTCGAGCCGAAGAATGATTTTCCGCACGCCGTCGATCTGATCAAATTCATTCGCCGCGAGACCGGCTCGAAGTTCAGAATTTACGCGGCGTGTTATCCCGAGGTGCACACGGAGGCTCCGGATTTCGATACCGATCTGCATTTTCTCAAGCAGAAAACGGAAGCGGGCGTCGACGGTTTGATCTCGCAATTGTTTTTCGACAACAATTTCTTCTTCTACTTCCGCGATCGCGCTCGGAAGATTGGAATCGACGTTCCGATCGAGGCGGGGATCATGCCTGTGACCTCCAAGAGCCAGATCGAGCGCATGGTGACCATGTGCGGGGCGACGCTGCCGCGCAAGTTCCAGCGGATTCTGGCAAAATATGAGTCTCGGCCCGAAGCCCTGCGGGATGCAGGTATTGCGTTCGCTATCGACCAGATCGTTGACCTTTTGGGGAATGGGGTGGACGGTATTCACCTCTATGTGATGAACAATCCCTACGTTATACGCAAAATCGCAGACTGATGAAAATGCAACGCTTAAACGTTTGTCTGAAAAATTTCCTAATCTGAAATTTTCTATCGGGACTACGCCTTTTAACGGAAATGGTTTGAATAACGTCGCTATTGCGCCAAATATTTTGCGCGAAATGGAAAATAATCCCGATAAAAAAATGGAATATGAAGCGTTACTTTACGACGTTGCAAATTTACCGCCGCCGCCTTCAAGTATGAATATTAAATCTCAAGGCGTGATTATCGACAAAAATGGCGGTATGAGTATGTGGTCAATCGGTGAAAGCGGTCGTGATAAAATTTCTGTCAAGCGTGATGAAATAAAATCTTGGTGGGAAAAATTAATCGAAAAGCTTCAAAAAAATAATGATAATGAAAAAGTTAATGGAAAAGTTGCTTTCAACGCTGATAAACGCGCCAGACAACTTGCCGTCGCAACTTCTAAAAATGATGTTCGCGCTATAATGAACTTGTTGCAAATGGATTTAAAGCAGTGTGAAGAAGGCGTAAAAAATTCAATGTGTGACGCAGAGGAAGTTAAAAAAGTTAGGAAAATGATTGAAAATGCTGAAAAGCGTTTGAATGAAGTTGATGAAAATTCTGCTGAAAAATTTTCTTTAGATATTTTAATTTAGGGGTGATAATTATGGCAAGAATTTCAAATTTCGTCGGCAACCCTTTTTATCGGACGACTTTCACTAACGGTCGGATTTTTCGTTCGACAGGTCAAAGTTATTCGGCAAATTTAATGTCAAATCTTAGCACAAAAAATCCTATCCTTACGCGAAAAATTTTTTCAAACTTTATCAACACAAAATCTAATTCAACTTCAAATGCCGTAAAAAATATTCTTGAAGATTACGATAAAAAAATTATTGAAGACGCAAATAAAAAAATTTCTAACACACAAAATTATACAAAAAATTCTTCAATCGCTACAAATTATTATTCGGCTCTCGGAAGTATGTTCGATTATCTTTTGTAAAAAAAATTTGTAACAAAATAAATTCCCTGATGATAAATTTTAATCGTCTGGGAATTTTTTATTTTCAAGGAAATTTTTTGTGATATAATTTTATTGAGGTGAAAAAAATGGTTTACTTAATCGGTGCCGGTGCCGGAGATGTCGGGCTGTTGACGGTCAAGGCGCAGGAGATTTTAAAAATTGCTGACGTCGTGATTTATGACAGACTTGCGGACGAAAAAATTTTGAATTACGCTCCAACCGCTAAAAAAATTTACGTTGGAAAATCTGCAGGACAACATACTTTGACGCAAGATAAAATTAATGAACTGCTTGTCGAAGAGGGTAAGCAAAATAAAATTGTCGTGCGATTGAAAGGCGGCGATCCTTTTGTATTTGGACGTGGCGGCGAGGAAGCTTTGTACCTTCGCGCAAATCAACTTGACTTTGAGATAAATCC
>CALGGX010000018.1 GCA_937916025.1 uncultured Selenomonadales bacterium | reverse complement strand
GACGAAAGGCGGCTGGGATATTCGCGATGGCAAATGCGTCGGTCTTGATTCGCGTCCGGAGACTCTGCGCAAAGCAGTGGAAGGTTCGCTGAAACGGCTCCGCACCGATCGCATCGATCTGTATTACATTCACCGCGTCGATCCGAAAGAGCCGATTGAAGACGTCGCGGGCGCGATGCAAAAATTCTTCGATGAAGGCAAAATCCTGCACTGGGGAATTTCCGAGCCCGGCGTCGAAACACTTCGCAAGGCGGACGCAACATTCCATGTGACGGCGGTGCAGAACGAGTATTCGCTGTGGTTCCGAGAGATCGAGCGGGAGATGTTGCCTGTGCTCGAAGAATTGAAAATCGGCTTGGTGCCGTTCTCGCCGCTCGGCAAGGGCGTTTTGACAGGCGGCGTCTCGAAAGATCAGAAATTCGCCGCGAACGACATTCGACATACCATCCCGCGCTTCAACGACGAGAAGTTGCTCGAACAGAACGTCGCGGCAATCGAGAAGTTCAAGCAATTCGCCGCCGAACATGAAACAACTCCGGCGCGACTCGCACTTGCGTGGCTGCTTCGTCAACGCGATTGGATCGTCCCGATCCCGGGCACGAAGAAATTGCATCGCCTGCAGGAGAATATCGGCGCGTCGGACGTCACTCTCTCCGATTCCGATTGGCAGAAATTGCAGGAATTGGCGGACTCGATCAAGATCATCGGTAATCGCTACGACGATTACAACATGTCACTTGTCGGCAGATGAGCAGAAAATTTATTGCCGCACTGCTGTTGATGTTGTCGATCGTCTCGAGTGTCTCGCTCGTCCGCGCGGAGCCGAGCATCGTCGACAAACCGATTGCATGGTCGGAGTTCCGAGAACGGCTGATTGCAGAGTATTCGCTCGAACATTACGGCACGGCGCAAACAAAAATCATTCCGCGAGCCGTCGTCGTTCATTGGACGGCATGCGCGAAGTTTCAAACGGTTTTCGATTGGTTTTACAACGAAGCCGATTCCGACGGCGAATTGAATGTTGCCTCGCACTTCATTGTCGACAGAGACGGCACGATTTATCGTTTGACGGCTGAAGACGCGCTCAATCGACATGCGATCGGCTACAATCATTGCGCAATCGGCATTGAAAATGTCGGCGGCGTCAACGGCGTTGAAGACTTGACTGCCGCGCAATTGGAAGCGAATGTCGAATTGATCCGATACCTGCACTCGAAATATCCGACGATCGAGTACGTCTTCGGACATTATCAGCAGGACGAAGCGCGCGCGAGCGGTTTGCGCATCGAGTTGGTTCCGGATTATTACGTCGGCAAGCCCGACCCGGGCGCGAATTTTATGACGGCATTGCATTCGCGCTTGCAAGACGACGGCTTGACCTTTTTCCGCGAATAAAAAGAAGTCGCTCGATGCAGAGCGGCTTTTTCATTGCATTCGATTTAACCGCTCGAGCCAAACGAGCAGCACCGAAACATCAGCCGGTGATACGCCCGATATCCGAGATGCCTGCCCGATCGATCTCGGGCGGATCGCCTGCAACTTCTCTCGAGCTTCCGCGCGGAGGTTGATGATCTCGTCGTATTCGATATCGCTCGGAATGAGTTTCGACTCAAGCCGCTCCATCTTCTCCGCCAGCTCCGATTGCTTACGTATATAGCCTTCGTAGAAAAAATTCGTCTCGATCTGCCGCGCGGCTTCAGCCGATATCTCCGGCAATTCAAACGCATCACGCAATCGATCATACGTCACGTCCTCGCGACGAAACAGCTCCGACATCGGCATTGCGGAATTGATCGGCTCGATTCCGATTGACGACAACAATTCATTTGTCTCAACGCTCGGCGTCAATTTTTTTTCGCGCAAAATCCGCGCGGCATTTTCGATCTGCTCCCGCTTTCCGACAAACCGCGCCCATCTCGCATCATCAACCAGTCCGACGCGTCGTCCGTGCGGCGTCAATCGCATGTCAGCATTATCCTGCCGTAACAGCAATCGATATTCCGCCCGCGCCGTCATCATTCGATACGGCTCTTCCGTCCCCTTCGTCACCAGATCGTCGATCAACACGCCGATATACGCTTCCGATCGCCTCAACATGAGCGGCTCCCGATCTTTGACAAGCATCGCCGCATTGATGCCCGCCATGATGCCCTGCGCCGCCGCCTCTTCATAGCCGGAAGTGCCGTTTGATTGCCCCGCCGAAAACAGTCCGCCGATCGACTTAAATTCGAGCGTCGGTTTCAATTGCAGGGGATCGATGCAATCATACTCGATCGCATAGCCCGGGCGCATGATCTTCGCGTGCTCCAACCCCGGGATCGTGTGCAGAAATTCGATCTGCACGTCCATCGGCATCGATGTCGACATGCCCTGCACGTAATATTCTTGCGTGTGCAATCCTTCCGGCTCCAAAAACAGCTGATGCCGCTCCTTGTCGGGAAAGCGAATGATCTTCGACTCGATCGACGGGCAATAGCGCGGTCCGATCCCCTCGATCACGCCGTTTGCCATCGGCGCGCGATGCAAATTCTGCCGCAATATCTCGTGCGTCCGCTCGTTCGTGTATGTCAACCAACAATTGACGACATTACGCGTCGGCTCATCCGTCATGAACGAAAAACATTGCGGTTGAGGATCGCCTTCCTGCAATTGCATTTTTGAAAAATCGAGCGAGCGTCCGTCAACCCGCGCGGGAGTTCCGGTCTTGAATCGCATCAACCGAATGCCGTTTTCAAGCAGTGATTTTGACAGATTGATCGCCGCGCGCTGACCGTTCGGACCGCCGTCGTAAATCGCCTCGCCGATGATGATCCTGCCGTTGAGATATGTTCCCGAGGCGAGAATTACTGTTTTCGTCGAAAAAATCTCGCCCGTCTCCGTCGACACTCCGACGACTCGATTGTTTTCGATCAGAATTTTTTCAACCAGCACCTGTTTCAGATCGAGATTCTCGGTGTTTTCGACGACCTCCTTCATCACGGTTTGGTAGATTTTCTTATCGGCTTGCGCGCGGAGCGCGTGAACGGCAATGCCTTTACTGACATTCAGCATGCGAAATTGAATGCACGTTCGATCCGCCGCGATTCCCATCTGCCCGCCGAGCGCGTCGATTTCAAACACGAGATGACTTTTTGCCGGACCGCCGATTGAAGGATTGCACGGCATCATGGCAATATTTTCCAACGACAGCGTCGTCAACAGCGTCTTGCAACCGAGCCGCGCGGCGGCAAGGGCGGCTTCAATGCCCGCGTGCCCTGCGCCGATCACCGTTACATCATATTCTTCGCCGTAAAAATTCATGCCGCGCCTCACTTTCCAATGCAGAATTTCGAGAAAATCTCATTGATGATCTCCTCGCCGACAGTTTCACCCGTCAACTCGCCGAGGGCTTCCAATGCCGAGCGCAGATCGATCGATACAAAATCAATTCCGACGTTCAGTTTGATCGTCTCGCGCGCTTCCTGCAAATGCCGCAACGCCCGACGCAACGCTTCCGCCTCCCGCGCGTCGCGAATGATATTGCCTTCGCGCGGCACGCCTGCCTTTTCGACAATCAATTGCTTCAATCGCTCGAGTCCTTCGCCGGTTTTGACCGAGATCGGAAGAAAATCTCTGTCGCCGAGATCGATCACGCGCGGCAGATCGGACTTCGTCAGCAATACGATCGCGTCTCGTCCTTCGATCATCGAAAAAATCTCCGCGTCTTCGGCTGTCAACGGTTTCGAGCCGTCAATCAACGCGAGGATCAATTCAGCCTGCTTCGCATGCTCCCGCGCGCGCTCGACGCCGATTTTCTCGACCGCGTCGTTTGAATTTCTGATGCCCGCCGTGTCGATGATCCGAAGCGGAACCCCGTCGATATCGGCGAATTCTTCAATCGCATCGCGCGTCGTGCCCGGGATATCCGTGACGATCGCCCGTTCGCTTCGCAATAAAACATTCAGCAAACTCGACTTGCCGACGTTGGGCTTGCCGATTATCGCCGTCCGCAATCCTTCTCGCATTATCCGCCCGCTCGTCTCCGTCGACAGCAATTGATTAATCGCCGAACTCACGTCGTCAATCAGCCGATCGACTTTTGACAATTCAACCGCGTCGAGATCGTCTTCCGGAAAATCAATCACCGCCTCGATGTGCGCGTCAGCGTCGAGTATTTTCTGCCGCAACTGTTTGATCTCTTTCGACAGCGAGCCGCGCAATTTCCCTTCGGCGATCGAAAGTGCCGCATCCGTTTTCGACTGAATAATGTCGAGTACCGCCTGCGCTTGCGAAAGATCGAGCCGCCCGTTGAGAAACGCGCGTTTGGTGAACTCGCCGCGCTCGGCGGGACGCGCACCCGCCTCCAACGTCCGACGCAATACCGCGCGCAGTACCGCCGCCCCGCCATGGCAATGCAATTCGACGACGTCCTCGCAAGTGTAAGAATGCGGCGCGCGCATGACGACCGCCATCACTTCGTCGATGTTCCGCGCGGAGTCGTCGACGACATGTCCGAGCACCAGCTTCCGATCTTCCAACTCCGACAGTTTCCTGCCGTTGCTCGATCTGAAAACGCAATCGCCGATCTCAATCGCCGTCCGCCCGCTCAATCGCACGATGCCGATGCCGCCATAGCCGATCGCCGTCGAGATCGCGCCGATTGTTTCGTCTTGCTTCATCGTGATCTCCTTTCAAAAAAAATGCCCGCCGACTTCGCGTCAGCGAGATTTTTGAGTTTCCGTTTCATTTCATCCGATTTCGCGTCAAAATTTCGATATACCGCTCGTGCCGTCATCGATTGGAAAAATTACTTCGAGCCGGGCTTTTTCGGCGTGATAATGACATATCGATACGGCTCGGAACCCGTGCTGTGCGTCGAAACTCGCGGATTGTCCTGCAGTGTCAGATGAATGACTTTGCGCTCGTAGCGCGTCATCGGCTCCAGCCGTACTTCTTTTCGAATTTT
>CALGGX010000017.1 GCA_937916025.1 uncultured Selenomonadales bacterium | reverse complement strand
TGCCGTTGCCCGTGATCACAAGTCGCACCTTCCGATACACACCGGCATTTTTTGGAGAATCTTCAACGCGTTCGCCGCACCCGAACGACATGAGCAATGCCGTCAACAGAAAAAGCAACGCCGCAAAAAAACGTCGCCTCATGAAAAACTGTCCTCCCCATTTTTTTTGACATAATATCAAAAAGCCGCCGATAAATCCAGTTCATTTTGCTGAAATAAAAATATCGACGCCGCGCGGATTTTGCAGTATAATCGAGCGGCAAATCATTTGAAGGAGTGAATTTTTTTAATGCCTGTAATGGAATATCTTGAGCGCAACGCCGAGTTGTACGGAGACGAAGTCGCGCTCGTGGAGCTCAATCCCGCCGAGCCCGACTCGCGCCGCACGAGCTGGAAGGAGTACAGTTTGATTGAATCCAATCGCTTCTCGCCGTATCGCCGCGAGATCACTTGGAGCGTTTTCGACGAGAAGGCAAATCGTTGCGCCAATCTTCTGCTCGAGCGCGGCGTTCGCAAGGGCGATAAAGTTGCGATCATCATGTACAATTGTCTCGAGTGGTTGCCGATCTATTTCGGAGGGCTGAAGACGGGCGCGATCGCCGTGCCGTTCAATTTTCGCTACGACGCCGCCGAAATTCTCTATTGCGCCGAGCTTGCCGAAGTCGACGTGATAATCTTCGGACCGGAATTCATCGGGCGTTTGGAAGCAAATGCCGAGCGACTCTCGCACGGTCGATTGCTGATCTACGTCGGCGACAACTGCCCGAGCTTTGCCGAGAGCTATCATATGTTGGCGGCGAATTGCTCGAGTCACAAGCCGGATGTGGGCGAGATCACCGAGGACGACTTCGGCGCGATTTACTTCTCGAGCGGCACGACGGGATTTCCGAAGGCAATCCTGCACAAGCATCAAAGTCTCACTCAAGCCGCGCAAATGGAGCAGAAACATCACCGCACGACGCATGACGACGTGTTTCTGTGCATCCCGCCGCTCTATCACACCGGCGCGAAATTTCATTGGATGGGCAGTCTGGTCGTCGGGAGCCGCGCGGTTCTGTTGAAAGGTACCAAGCCGAAAGTTATTCTCGATGCCGTTGCGAATGAACATTGCACGATCGTATGGCTGTTGGTACCATGGGCGCAGGACATTGTCGATGCTTTCGGGCGCGGGGAGATCGAATTGTTTGATTACGGGCATAAACTCGATCAATGGCGACTGATGCATATCGGCGCGCAACCGGTGCCGCCGTCGTTGATCCGTCGTTGGAATGAATATTTTCCGCATCATGATTACGATACGAATTACGGCTTGTCGGAATCGACCGGACCGGGTTGCGTTCATCTCGGATTGGAGAATGTGGCAAAGATCGGCGCGATCGGAATTCCGGGCTATCGATGGCAATGCAAGATCATCGACGAGAACGGCGACGAAGTCCGGCGCGGCGACGTGGGCGAGCTTTGCGTCAAAGGTCCCGGCGTAATGACATGCTATTACAACGATCCGAAGTCGACGGCGGAAGTTCTCAAAGACGGCTGGTTGCTCACCGGTGACATGGCGATGCAGGATCCGGACGGATTTTATTTTCTGGTCGATCGGAAGAAAGACGTCATAATCAGCGGCGGAGAGAACATTTACCCCGTTCAGATCGAAGACTTTTTGCATGAGTTTGAGAAGATCAAAGACGTAGCGGTGATCGGAATGCCCGATCGTCGGCTTGGCGAGATCAGCGCGGCGATTATCGAGATCAAAGAAGAATACGAGTGCACCGAGGATGAGATCAATCGCTACTGCCTCGAATTGCCGAGATACAAACGCCCGAAGAAGATCATCTTTGCGGACGTGCCGCGCAATGCCACCGGCAAGATCGACAAACCCGCGCTTCGCAAACGCTACGGCGCGGATCAACTCGTCGGGCTCGAAAACAGAAGCTGAAAAAGAGAATGGAGCAATGCGATTGCCCCATTCTTTTTATGTTGTCAAGTGTTGATACAGACTCATCAGCCGCGAAACAATCTCCGCTTCCGACAGCTCATGATCAAAACCGTAAGCGTCGAGGACGGCGTTGTCGTTTTCGATATGCGCCGCGCGGAGATCGTCGGGCATTGTTTCTTCGTCGTAGAGAGATGCGAGAGATTGATTTTGAAATTGCCTGCGCACTTCCAAAATCCGCGCTGCCGTCTTTTCAATCGCCGGAGAGGGAGCGCACCACACGAAGTTGTTGTAAACAATTGTCGCCGAATAAGCGCAACTCGTTCCCAAATATCCGCAAACCGCTCGAAGCCACGCATTGTGGACGCTCGACATCAACACGCCGAAATGAAACAAATCGGCATCGGGAAGCATCTGTGCATTGGCATTGGCAATCACTTCGCGCGATACATAATCAATCGGCACGTATCGACGTATTGACGATGAAACGACCGGCAGCATGATGTAATCGCGATCGGGCTGTCGATCTTCAGTGAATAAATGCGGACGATCTGCCCACGCGCGAGTTGCCGCCTTCCGACTCGACAATCGAGATTGCCGAACGCATTCGAGTCGCCGCATCACTTCCGCCGAAGCATTCATCACATTCGCCGGGCAATCTTTCAACCACAGACAATATCGCATTTTGCCGTTAATCAGATCGTCTGCGCCCATGTATCGTTTGATGTACGGCGACAGATCGGGATGCGCGGCGATCAATTGCTCGCGCTCGGCGGCACTCAACAACAAATTACCTCCGTCGGTCGGCTGGCTTCCTTTATTCATGGGCGGCACATCACAGATCGGCGTTTTTCTTTTTTCGATCGAGATGTC
>CALGGX010000016.1 GCA_937916025.1 uncultured Selenomonadales bacterium | reverse complement strand
CGCAAAGTTCGTTCCGATTAATGTCGTATCCGAAGCCGCACTCGAAAATATATTCAAGACGTTAATCGTCTCGGTCGCCGCGTCTTGCAACGTCATCCGCGCGGAACCGACATTCAAAATCAGATCATTGCCCGACTTCAGCGTCGAAACATCAACCGCATTCTTCAGCCGAATCGTATCCGTCGAATTACTGCCGAACACCACATCCGAGCCGCCGTTGCCGTCAAATTCAAACACGCGATTGCCCTGCTCCGGATCGACATAAACGGAATCATTGCCTTGGCCGCCGATGATCACTTCATTCGAGCCGTAAGCGGTGATTGTGTCATTGCCTTTACCGGCATTGATCGTAATTCCGTCTCCGGAAGCCGTCAGCAATTCGCTCGACGAAGTCCCTTTTATCAACACGTTGTCCGACCAAGAGTACGCCGTCAAACTGTCGTATGCATCCGAAATTTGCTTCGCCATGTATCGCAAAAACATATAGCCCGCCGCGTAATAGTTTGCATTGCCCGTACTGTAATTGTCAATGTCCAGATATGTCGCGAGGTCGTCTGCATTTTCCGCCACATTTTTTATCCGAGTTCCCCGCTCGTCGTCTATGCCGCCCGTGAGCTCCGCCATTCCCTCTCCCATGAATTGCGGAAAATACGTCATAAAAACATTTTGCGCAACGTGCGTCAGTTCATGCGCAATGCATCTGTCGACATTGTTCCCGTCAAGATCGGCATCATCTTCAAACGTCGTGTAAGCAAGGTTGATCGACACGGAATTGCTCGCCGCATTCCCCGACGTCAAACCCCAGTAGTATGCATCGGCATCATCGGTTGCATAGAATTTGACGGCTTGTCCGTCGAATTTAAAACCGTAACTCTCTTCAATCAGTTTCAACGACTCCTCAAACCACCAGCTGTATGCGCCGTTGAGAATTCGCTTCTGATTGTCGGTAAGGCGGGTCTCCTTCTGCGGATAATTGATTGTAAGTCCGTATTTGGTGAATTTCGCGTTCGTCAACGAGATCAAACTCTCGGCGGAAAGTGTCTCGGGAATGATGTTGTCGATTGTCTTTGCCGTCAAGCCGCCCGCATCCCAACCCGTGATCGCGCCCGTGTCCGCATTGTTGAGAATGATGCCGCAATAATCTTCCAAAAAAGACATTGCATCGCCTTCCGCGCGGCAGTCGGCGATCATCTTGTCGATCACTTCTTGAATCGAGCGGAATTTCGAGCACGCCTGAATTGCTTCGTCGAAAAGCGCGGGCTTGTCTTCAATCACGCTCCGATTAATCGCCTGCACGAAGCGTTTGAGCACATCGACGGGCGAATCACCGGTGCCGTAAATTTTCGTCGTCGTTTTACCGGCAGAATTTTTGACGGTGATCGCGTGGTTTGTCATGTTCTTCAACGTGATCGTGCCGCCGTCGGACATGTTGAAAATCAAATCGCCGCCGTCCGTCGACGTGCTTTTGATTTTGCCGCGCGTCAATTCAATCGTATCGTCGTAATTGTAATTTTCGATGCGAAGGTTGCCGCCGCCGTATTGAAACACTTCCGCCGCTTTGTAATTGCCGAGAATAGTATC
>CALGGX010000015.1 GCA_937916025.1 uncultured Selenomonadales bacterium | reverse complement strand
ATTCAGCGTCAAGGTTCAGTGCTGAGGCTAAATCTTTCAGGTATTCGGGGAAATCTTCCCATGACGGAGGATCAAGAACTACAACATTAACGCCGGAACGTTCAAGGACATCATACATGTTAGGGTTGAGCCTGACAGCAAAAGAACGGGTAACGACAATATCAGGACGCAGGGCTAAAATTCTTTCTGCACCTGAACGCAAAGATATTCGGGGCAATGACGGCATAAAGTTATTATCATCATTTTCACTAACGGCAGATAACATATCACCGCCTCCGAGAGCAAATATATTTTCCGAGTGTCCAGGATATAAAGATATTACCCGCAGAGTATCAGCATTTGCAGATGAGACGCATAACAGTATAAATAATATTATTCGGGCAGTGCGCGCCACATTGAATCATTCCTTTCATTGCTGCTGTATGGGATAAAGTCAGCACCGTATAAACTCTTCAAGACATCTCTGCTGATTTTATGCCCGTGAGATATTAGCACTCCTTCACGCAAAGCAATATAGCAATCAGAGTATGACAGAGAAATATTTATGTCATGGACTGATGCAATAATGCTTTTCCCGTTGTCCGCAAGTCTCCGCAGTAATGCAAACACCTTAGCTGCCTTGTCCGGATCAAGTGAGCTTGTAGGTTCGTCCAGCAGTAATATTTCCGTGTCCTGAGCCAGTCCGGAAGCAATGAGCACTAATTGTTTCTCTCCGTCGGATAGTGTCATGATGTTTCGCCCCATAAGATGAGTTATGCCCGTAATCTCTGCTGAACGTGCGATAATTTTCTCGTCATTATGATTGAGACGCGAGAATATCCCGGTGAATGGCATTCTTCCCATTGCGACAATTTCCCGGACACTGAAAGGATATGACGGGCTGAAGCTCCTGCCGGACATGACGAACCCTACGGAACGGGCAAAATTTTTCCGTGATATATTCCTGACCTCATGACCGGATAACATGACACTTCCGGAATAATTATGCAGTCCTGCAAGCACCCGCAGTAACGTAGTCTTGCCTGATCCGTTAGCACCTATAAGAGATGTTAATGTGCCTCTTTCTTGTGTTAGTGATATGTCCTTCAGGATAATATTTTTCCCATAACCCGAATATAAATTTTTCACCATAAACATTGCTTCAGTAGTTAATATTTTTCTTTCTTATCATGAGTTGCTGCATGTTATATGTGTAGTTCAACGCCTCATGATAACAGCCAGAACATAAATCTTTTACCGAAAACATAATTTCAGTAATTCATATCTCTCTTTCTTCTCTGTACGCATAAAATGATTTTCCCTGAACTGTTCCGTGGTTATCTGTGTAATTCAACGCCACATCATGACAGCCAGAACATAAATTTTTCACCGAGAACATAATTTCAGTAATTCATTTCGCAGGTATTCATATCGTTCTTTCTTCTCTATGCGCATGAAATGATTTTCCCTGAACTGTTCCGGATTGTCCGTATAATTCAGTTCTTCGCCGTTGAATTGCTCACTGGTCAGGTCGAATATATGCCCGTCAACTACGTTATAGCGGTGTATGCTTCCTTCAGGCCGTAATATCCCGTATACTTTTCCGCCGAAAATGTCCTGAGCAAGAAATGCCGTAATAGAGCACTGGCCAAGCGTGATATTGTCTTCGCTCCAGTTATTGCGCATTCTTGGAGCACAGGAATATTCACACCAGATATTACGCAGAGCATCATAGAGACTGCATGGGGTATCTATTCCCTTGAAGTCTGGATTGATTGAGTGTACATTCATTGAGTCCTGCCAGCCGTAAAATTTATACTTCACACAAATAGCCCTCTTTAACGTAAAATGTTATTGAATGGAGATGATTATAACGTGAAAAAAATTATTGTTGTTATGTTATTGATGTTCACATTATCTCAGGCTGAAGCGTCATCACTGCCAGAAAAATACGATCTCCGGACGCTCAACCGTATAACCAGCGTAAAGAATCAGGGAATTTCCGGGCCTTGCTGGGCATTCGCGGCATTGGCTGCAATGGAGAGTAATTATCTCACTCAGAATTTGGGCAAAGTTCCGGACTTGTCGGAAATGCAATTAGCTTACTACCTATACAAAGACCCTACAGCGTCAAAAGCATTCACATCAAAACATACTAGCGGGACACTTGCTCTTGAAGGGAACGCTACGAGGGCATCATCATTCTTGATGAGACTTTCAGGCCCTACGGAAGAGAGAAATTTACCCTACACAACGCAGATAAGTGATTCACAGCGTAAGGCACTGAACAAGAAAGAACCTGAAGACTACAAGCGCGTGATGAGGCTTCGTGATGCCTATTTCCTGAATGGCAGCAATACACTGAATGACAACATCAAGAAGGAGCTGATTATGAAATACGGAGCAATAGTTGTCAGTTACTACAGCGACCCGATGGCATATCACACGAAGAACAAGCATTACACGTACTATAATCCATCACACGGCACAAAGACAAATCACGATGTAGTTATTGCAGGCTGGGACGATAATTTTTCCCGCAATAACTTCAAGCCTAAACCCTCACGGGATGGAGCATGGCTAGTGAAAAACTCATGGGGGACAATGAGAGGCAGTGAAAAGGGTTATGTGTGGATCTCATACGCACAGCACTTGAAGGGCGGAACTGCTTTTATTGTCGAGAAGGGAAGCCAAAGGCTCAGGTGCTACAGTTATGATGATTTAGGTTTCTGCAATCTGGTTAATTATTCATGGGCTGCAAATGTCTTCAGGATAAGAGAAAGAAAGGAAATCTTGAAGGAAGTATCAATCTATACATATGAAAATAATATGACCTATGAACTGTATATATACTCAACGGGAGAAAATGCTCCTGCCTCGCCGATCAAAGGGGAACTGAAGGCAAGTACTAAAGGCAAACTAGACCTTGCAGGCTATCACACAATAAATCTTCCCGAACGCATAACATTGAACTCCGGAGAATATTTTTCTGTTGTCCTGAAGTTGTCGGGAGTGTCATTCCCTGTAGAGACGAAACGCAAAGATTACTCTATGAATGCTGTAGTACATGACAGAGAGAGTTATTTTTCACGGGACGGCAGAAACTGGCTTGACGGAAAGAATTTAGACAGCAACGCATGTATAAAGGCATTCACCGAGACAAAAAATTAACCCCCAGCTTTGAGCCGGGGGCTTTCGTTGTTTTGTGTTCTCGTGCTATGTGTTACTCTTTTACTGACATTTCAGCTTCAATCTCTGCCTTAGGTTCGGGCTTAGGTTCAGGCTTCGGTTCAGGCTTAGGAGCTTTCTTCGGTGCAGGCGGTATTTTCCTGTTGAGTTCTATCTGCTTCTGCATTGCCTCCATGCGGTCAAGTTTCTGTGCGACCCTCCAAGCCTCTATTTCCTGCTCAAGTTTCATTATCTTTGCGTGAACGTCAAGAGCCTTCATTTTGTTCAGCGGCCTGCTGGTCAATGCTTCCTCAAGGTCTACGTGCAATTTAGCGAGATCTGCCGCAACAGCGCGTATCTGTGGGGGCATATCCGGAGTAAATAGCATGTCATCATGTCCGCGTCCGCAATCTTTGCCTCTCTCTTCATCATGTCTGCCTTCGAACGGTGAGGGCTGCCACTTTATGCCTTTGGGTGCTTTGCCTGCTTCACATGGACAGTCTCCGAAATTTCCGGGCTGGGGTCTCTGGAAGTCCTGACGCTGTGCCTGCTGCTTTGGGTCAATGCGGAGTTTCTGCTGACCCTGAGCAAATGCTGCTCCTGCAACACACACTACTGCTATAACTGCTATTACTGCGATTACTTTCTTCATGATTGTATTTCCTCCTTACGTTATTTACTGCTTGATTTAGGTTTCATCGGTGGCCTTTTGTCTCCTGAACGAGGGGGCATAGGCGGTCTTTTGTCTCCGCTCATCTTAGGCATTTTCCCATCAGGCGGGAGGGGCGGACGGTCTCCGCTCAACATCATAGGCGGGCGGCCATTAGCGGGCTGTTTCTTTGCCGTTGACTTCGTTGTGCTTGCGGACATTGCTGCACCTGATGCACACATTACACCTGCGATAACTAGACCTGCAATTAACTGTTTCTTCATGCTGCAAAAAAACTCCTTCCGTAAAATTTCTATCATCTTCCCCAATGATGCGGGGGCGGTGTTTCTTTCACGTGATGCTCGTGATGTTCATGATGCTCGTCGTGATCATGATCATGGTGATGATGCTCGTGATCAATCACGTCGACGTGCACGGCGGCGATTCCGTTCTTCGACACGTCACTGATCTCGAGCGAATACTCGGCGTCAAACGCGAGCTTTTGCAATTCGGACGCCAGATGCGCGGCAGGCACTCCGAGTTGCAGGCACGCGCCGAGAAACACGTTGCCGCTTATTCCGGAAAAGCAGTCGAGATACATTGCATTCATACATAATCTTCCTTTCAATTGCCGAGCCGCACGGCGAGCATCGTGATATCGTCCGATTGCGCCGCATTGCCGACATATTCATCGAGCGAACGACGCACTTCTTCGAGCACTTCTTCGACGCTCAGGTTTTTGACATTCACTCGATTCAAACACTGCTCGAGCCGATCGTCGCCGTATAACTCCTCGCGCTCGTTCAATGCCTCCGTCAAGCCGTCCGTGTACAAATAAATCACGTCGCCGTCCTCGAGATCGATCGTCTCTTGCGCGTAATCCGCATCGTCCATCAAGCCGAGCGCGTAATTGCGTTCGACCGTCTCGAGATATCGCCATTGATCCTTCCGCGCGGAATAGATCATCGGCGGATTATGCCCGCCGTTGACGTACGTAAATTTGCCCGTCTTCAGATCGAGCAGACCGACAAACGCCGTCGCAAACATCATCGCGTCGTTGTTTTGACAGAGTTGTTGATTGGCGCAAGCTACCATTGCTCCGAGATCGTCCGCACTCTTCAACGTCATCGCGAAGTTTTTCAGGATCGTCTTCGAGATCACCATGAACAACGCCGCCGCAATGCCCTTGCCGCTCACGTCCGCAATCGTGATCATCAATCGATCGTCGTCGAGCAGATAGAAGTCGTAGAAATCGCCGCCGACTTCTTTCGCCGCATTCATCGTCGCATAAATTTCAAAATCCGATCGATCGAAATCGAAGTCGTGCGGGAGCATGCCGGATTGAATTTCGGTCGCCACGTCAAGCTCGGTTGCAACTCGCTCCTTCTCCGCCGTCACCGCCTTCAAATTCTCGGTGTAAGTCTTCAGTTCGTTCGTCATCGCATTGAAACAGATCGACAAATGTTCGATCTCGTCGCCGGTGTGAATGTCGAGCGTCTTGCCGAAATCGCCGCTCGCAATGTCGCGCACGCCGTCCGAGAGTTGATGTATCGGCTCGACAAACCGATCCGCCATTTTAACGCCAATCTTTATCAACTCGCGCATCAAAACCGTCAGCAATATGATCGATACGATGAGGCTGATCACAAATACATTGCCGAGACTCTGTTTGAATTCGTCCATCTGCAACAGGATATTGCCGCGCGCTTCCGCCGCCGGCGCGAGCACCTCGCGCTTGTCGAGCAACGTACCGAAACTCCAATCGGCGATCTGCACCGGCGCAAACGCCAAGAAATAATCCTTGCCGTCGATCGTGACGTCTTCGACGCCGCTCTCGCCCGCCGTCATTTTTTCAATCGCCATGAGGAGATTTGTATCCGTCGTTCCGAGTTTTTGATTGGGAGCGAGCGTACCCTCGTTCTGCGAAGACATGAGCACGACGCCGCTCTTGTCGATGACGAAATTCATATCGGAACCGTCCGCCGATTGATCGACGACTTGCCGATAAAGCGAGCCGAGACTTGAGTCGAGCCCGACGACGCCCGCAAAACCCTCGGTGTCGTAATACGAAGCGGCGCATGTGATCAGCGGATAGCCGTCCATCCCGATATAAAAATCAGTGAAGATGCAACCGTCGACATTCGACGCCGCATTGTACCACGGGCGGACGCGCGGATCGTAATTCTCGAGAAAGTCGTCGGAAAAAATTACGATCGGACGCTCCGCGCGGAATGAGTCGACGCAAATGTGCCAGCCGTGCTTGGAACTGACATACATCGACGTCTGCAATCCGGTGTAATGCAAGTCAACGACGCTTTTCAAGTAATTCGCGATGTTCGAGGAGAGATTGAGCTCGGCTTGCAACTCGGCGGTAAGATTTTGCCGAAGCTCCGGACTTTTGTAAGCATATACTTCTCCCGCGCGGATCGTCTGCTCTCGCGGATCGGGTAAAACGCGCGGAGGATAATCCTGCGGCTTTCGGAAAATGCGATACATCTCCGCCGCGATCAGTTTCGTATCGCGACTGATGTTTTCGAGCTCGAATTTAATCAGCCGCGACTTGTTGACGGCAACGTCGAGCATATGTCGTTTCGATTGTTCCTCGGTGAAATTCTCGGCGCGATCTGCTGTCGAATTGCTCAGCTCCGAACCGCGCTCGTTGATCGTATTCCACGTCGCGATCATCCCGAACAACGAGATCACGCTTATCATTCCGAACGTCAAAAGACAGCCGAAAAGAACGAGACGCAACACGCGCCGACGAATGTCAACTCTGCCGCGTCCCGTGAGAATTTCAAACAATGTTTTAATCTGCGTGTTCATTCAGCTTTCGATGGTGAAGAAGTCGATAAAGCGCGTGACTTCAAAAATCTGTTTGACTTCGGGGCGCACGTGCAGGAATTTCATCGAGCCCTGCTTGTTCATCTTCTTCTGCGCGACGAAGAGAACGCGAAGTCCGGCGGAAGCGACGTACGAGAGTTCCTCGAGATCGAAGATCAATTCCTTGACGCCGTTGAGCGCGGTGCCGATTTCTTTGTCGAGTCCGCGCGCGGCGACCGCGTCGAGCCGTCCGATCAATTTGATCGTCAATGTCGTACCATCTGCCTGCTTTTTAATTTCCATTACAAATTCCTCATTTCCAATTACGCATTACGAATTAATAATTACGCATTGCTTTTATGATTGCACCCAGATGCTTTGGAAGTTTTCCATTTCGCCGAGCGCATGCATTGCCACATTTTGCCACAGCTCGGGAGTCACCTTCAAAATGTTTTTCATCTCGTCAATCGGAACGAGCAACAGCACCGCCTGACTGCCGATCACTTCCGCAGAGACTTTGCACCGCCGCTCGTCAAGCAGAATTGTCTCGTTGATCGGCATTCCCGCCATGACCATGTCAAGCATGTTGTACCAACCGTCGCCGGTGTCAATGCTGCGCGCGAGAATTCCGTCCGCCGCGAACACGAGATTTTCTTCGAGCTCATCGCCCGAAATCCTGTCGCCTTCAAAACGCGTGTCAAGCCGCGCGACTCGCATGAACGATTGGATCGTGCCGACGTTGATGCCCTGCAACAGTTTCGTCTTTGAAATGAAATGCTGAAGTCTCGAGTCGTCGTCTTCGAGAGACGTTTTCGACGCTTCCGCTTCGAGTCGCGTCGTCAACCGTTCTTTGAACTCCGAAACCGTCAATGCCCAATCCGTCATCAGCTGTTGCAATGTCAGGAGATATCGTTTGATCAACAAAATCGCATTGTTTTCGCCGCTGCGTTTGCGATCATACCGCAATTGAATAGAAACTTCATCATTGTCGAAGCCGAAATAAATGCCGAGCCGATCGTCTTTCGTATTCCAAGAATTTTGCGAGACGAGCTCGATCGACGCGGTATTTTTCGTTTTTGAAAACTGCCGTTCTTCAGACATGAAGTCGGTGAAGTTCAGAAAATGGTTGAAAATCTCCGGCTTGTCGACGATCTCTTTCAACGCCGCCCAATCAAATCGACTGTATTTTTTCGAGACGAGCAACTGTTGAAATTGCATGCCGATCAATTGCCGAATCGTCAAGTCATCGACGATTTTCAGGCGGACGGGAATTGTGTTCAGCGTCATTGCCGCTTCGGACTCTTTCGACGGTGCCAGAGTGCAGAACGCCGCGTCGTTGCTCGCGTTGAATTGTTGCAACATCAAGCCCCACGCCGTCTGCAAAATTGTCATCAGCATGAGTTTGTTTGATTGCGCGCGCTCGCGCATTTCCGACATGATATCGGCGGGTACCGACGCCCGATATGTGTGTTGGCGTTTGATTATGCCGACATTTTTCATGTACGGCAGGAGTTGGGTTTGCGGCAGAGCGGATAACATTTTCGCCCAGTACTCGCGCATTGACGCTTCGATCTGCGGTTGCTTGAACAGTGCTTGCGAGTATGAAATCTGTCGACTTTTGCCGTCATCATTCGGAGCAATTCCAAGTGCTTCGCAAAAAAACTTTTCAATGTCGAATGTATCGACGAGCACCTGTGACATGGTGACGAGGACGGCGTATTCGGTTTTTGCGGTATGCAGGACGATGAACCGGATCAAACAACCTTCGTGAAGATCAAATCCGCAACGTCGATCGGCTTCCATCAATCGCCGAATGGAACCGTCAAGCTCGTCTTCACCGACGTTTTGCACATTCTGATATATAATCTCCGGCAATTGATTGCGTTGCTCGAAAATCACGGCGACGGTTTTATTTTCCAATTCAAAAAAATTCGTCCGCATGGCTTCATTGTCGGCAACCAAGCGACTCACCGCGAGATTGAATTTAAACGTGTTGAACTCGCAATTGACTTTGTAAAGCATCTGCGTCATCAGCTCTGAAGCGAGCACCGCCTTTTCGCGCTCCGACAACTCGCGAATGAAAGAAATTTTGCCGAAGCCGACATTTTTTCTCGGGGAGACATGCGTGCCGTACGCTTCATTGAACCGAAACGTTTTAATCATTCCGTTGATTTGATCGAGCGTCGCTTTGTCGGATAAAATATTTTCCATCGCCGCAGGCTCACTCCTTCAACAATTTTTTTCGGATGGTCAAAACATTTTTGCCGTCAATGTACTCGTAATTGATCTCGTCGACGCTGTCTTTGACGAGGAAAATGCCCAAGCCGCCAATCGGACGCTCTTCAATCGGCAGATCGAGATCGGGATCGGCTTTTTCGAGCGGATTGAACGGCTTGCCTTCGTCGATAAACTTCAGCGTGATGCTTAATTGATCGCGCTCGATTTCGCCCGTAATTTTTACTTTGCCGACGTGCGGCGCGTAAGCATAATCGGCAATGTTGACAAAAATCTCCTCGATTGCAACGTCCAATCCGATCTTCTCCTCGGGCGGATAATCCGAGTCCTCGAGAAGTTGCTCGACGAATTCATTAACGCGATCGAGATTTTCAAGTGTGGCATCAAGTTCCAATTCTTCGATCATGATTCACCTCATGCAATTTCAATTTCCGGCAATAAAATTCTTCATGCGGGTGATTATTCCTTCATCGATTGAAAAATTACGTCGCCTTCAAAAATTCTGCGCGACGAATTTCGATCGGCTCGAAAAAAAATTTTTACTTGACACGCGTAAACTTTTGATGTAACATGCGCAAGGCAGTTGAAACTGCTTGCCGTTCAGAGGCAATGAATAATGTGGGGTTGTAGCTCAGATGGTTAGAGTGCCTCGTTGACATCGAGGAGGTCACAGA
>CALGGX010000014.1 GCA_937916025.1 uncultured Selenomonadales bacterium | reverse complement strand
TGGAAGATTTGGCAGTGATTGTCGTGTCGAGGGAAGCACCGCCGACGCCGATTGCGCCGACGCCGACCGATCCGAACGCGCCTCCGCCGCAATAAGAGAGGGTAT
Organism: uncultured Selenomonadales bacterium; assembly: GCA_937916025.1. Next base: position 1,182 of record CALGGX010000014.1, on the reverse strand, counting down.
CGGCTTGAAAATTTTCGGTTTGTGGACTTTGCTCACGGCACTTTTTTATGTCCTTCAAACGTCGCTCCTGCCGATCTTTTCTTACAACGGCATTTCGACAAACTTCATGCTCCTTTTGACGGTGTCGACGGCGTTTTTGTTCGGCTCGAAAAAAGGCGTGTTCATGGGCTTCGCCGCCGGTCTTTTGCAGGATCTGATGACGGGTTCTTTTTTCGGCTGTTCAATCTTCAGCTACATGTTGATCGGTCTCGGTTGCGGAAAATTCGCCACGCATGTGTTTCGCGAGCAATTTCTTATGCCGGTGCTCGCCTCGATTCCGGCGGCAGCATTTCATTACGCCGTCATGATCTCATTCCTGTTCATGTTCGGCTACAACATTGATCTGAAATCCGGCGCGGAGCATGTCCTGCTGCCGATGATCATATATCAATTCGTATTCGCTTGGCCGGTTCATAAAATTGTTTACACATTCGACAAGAAAACGCGGCGAAACGACCGCCGTTAGCACGGAGTGACATTTGTGATCGACAACAGTAACAACAATGATGAATTCATCGGGCGGCTCAAACCGCTTGCTTTTTTGATTGTAATGGTCATTTCGATTTTGATTGCGCGCGTCGGATATCTGCAAGTCTACGACGGCGAGTATTATGCCAAGCTCGCGGACGGCAATCGCATTCGCATCATTCCGTCGATGGCTCCGCGCGGAACGTTTTTCGATCGGAACGGGCAATTGCTGGTGACAAACCGCCCGGGCTTCACGGTTGCATTACTGCCGCTCACCGAGCCGATCAAGGAAGAAGTGATCGTCAAGCTCTCGGAACTCGTCAACGTGCCGGTCGAGGACATCAAAAAAAAGATCGACGTGCATTACGGTTTCGATCCGATCCACATAAAATCGGACGTAACGCCGGACATTGTGACGATCATCGAGGAGCAGAAGAATACGTACCCGGGCGTCGTGATCGAAGTGCAGCCGATCCGAAATTACATTCTGAAGCAGGAAGCGGCGCATACGTTCGGCTACGTGAGCGAGATCAGCGACGAGGAGCTCGAGCGCAAGAAGTCGGAAGGCTATCGCTCGGGGGACATCGTCGGCAAATTCGGTCTCGAGCGTATTTATGACAAGTACATACGCGGGCAGAACGGCGGCGAGCAGGTCGAAGTCGACGTGGCGGGCAA
>CALGGX010000013.1 GCA_937916025.1 uncultured Selenomonadales bacterium | reverse complement strand
GGAGTACAAGCCGGTCATTGACGAAAGTTGTCGCGGCATGAAAAAAGGTCGGTCGATGAATTTGCCGAATTTACAACGGGCAGAAGTTCTTGCAACGCGGCGACTCAATTCATTACTCGGCACTAAAATTTTTCGGCGGCAATTTCTGCTCGAAAACAACATCCGATTTGACGAGCAACTGTCGACGGGCTCGGAATTTTTGTTTGTTGCCGAGTGTTTTGCAAAGGCTCGCGAAGTGCTGTTGACGCCGCAAATGTTTTATCTGAAGCCGGAAGAAACGCAACCATCTTCCGCGTCAAATTGGAAGGAAAAACTCGACGAATTTCTGTCGGCGTTCGCGCGGGCGTTTCAATTCATCGACGACGAGGACATTCGCAATCGGCTCGAAATGATTTTTGCATGGTATTTTTTGACGCAATTGCAGGAAGGATTTTAAATGGTTATCACGCAATTACGGGGCGGGCTCGGCGAGCAAATGTTTCGGTATGCTGCCGCTCGACGGCTCGCAAACAAACTCGGCGTCGAATTGAAACTTGTCATGTCCGGGGAATATCTGCTCGACGATTTCAACCTCCGCGCGGCGTTTGCCGAGCAATATGAGATTCGGCAAGTTCTTGAGCACCATGGCGAGCTCGGACTTGAAGAAACTTTCGGCGAAGATACGACGCGGTTCATGCCGGAAGTGCTCGATTATCCCGACGACGTTTTTATGCGCGGCAATCGGCAATCGGAAAAATATTTCGCCGACATCGCCGATATCATTCGGCAGGATTTTACGCTGAAGAGACTCAACGGTGCCGTAACCGAAGCATGGTTGAAAAAAATCCGCGCGGCGGATTGCGCCGTTTCCTTGCATGTTAGGCGCGACGAGCATAAGAAGTGGGAGATACTCGAGTTTTTCGGAATTCTGACGATTGATTATTATGTCGACTGTGTTGAAGTGCTTAAGCGATTTGACGAGCGGTTGACGGTTTTTGTTTTTGCCGACGACATCAAATGGGCGAAGGAGCATTTTCATTTCGGCGTTTCGACGGAATATGTCGAGGGCGTCGAACGCGCTGCCGAAGAGCTTTTTCTGATCGGTCAATGCCGACATCACATCATTGCAAATTCCGCGCGGAGCTGGTGGGGCGCGTGGCTCAATCCGAATCCCGACAAAAAAGTCTTCGCGCCGGAACCGTGGTATCGGCACCCGCGATATAATGTCGATTTGATTCCGGAAGGATGGATCAAAATTCCCGCGCGGCTCGATAAGTTTTCGACCGTCAACGTAATGCCGGGACTGTCGATCGTCGTTTACTCCGCCGGAGATTCGGATGCATTGAAACGGACGCTCGACAATCTGAAGGCGCAAAAATATTTCTGGTGCGAGGTAAATATCGTCGACGACGGCAACAGCGAGCTTTGTCGGGAAGCGGCAAAAATGCGCAAAGACTTCCGACTCTTCTCGATCAAACAAAAGCTCGGGCAAAGCGCGGCGTGGAATCTCGGGATCAACATGGCATGCGGGCAGTTCGTTCTGTTGTTGAAGGGCGGCGATCTCATCGTCACCGAACGACTTCTTGAGGTATTGACGGCAATTCGATTTTCATCATGTGACGTACTGCATACGGCAGAACGGCTTGTCGAAATGCCGAACGGCAGGTTTGCATTCGGCGGCAGACGGTTTTCTCCGATGACCGATTCGGCTCTGAAAACTCTCAACGGCGTTTCGACCGTCAAACTGTCTGCAATGAAAGGCGTAGAGATCATCGCGCATCAACGGCTGAACACTCTGATTGGAACAAAAATCTTCCGCCGCGATTTTCTGATCGAAAACGGCATTCGCTTCGACGAGGAGCTCGACGGCGTCGGAGCGGAATTGCTTTTTCTCGTCGAATGTTTTTCAAAAATCGATGCCGTCGTTTTGACATCGCAAGCATTTTATCTCGAGCCGCAATCGAAAAATGCAATCGACATTTCGGAATGGCGGGAGGAATTTAATCGCTTCGTATCGGAGCTGAAACAACTTGACCTCGGCGAGGATTTTGAATTGCTTTTTGCTCGCCGGTTTTTGGATAAATATGCGGCAGGTGATTGAAATGAGCGGAAACAAATTTTCGGCAGTGCCGATTGACGATCGAAATTTTTCGCGCATCGACGGCAAGTCTTTCAAAAAAAATTGTCCCGTGCCGGTCTCGGATTTGAGATATCTCCGAGTACTGCACAGGGATTTGCACGGTCGGACGCTCGAAGGCGAATTGATTTGCCATGTATTGATTGCCGACGCCTTGATTGACATTTTTCGGCGTTTGTTTGAAACACGATATCCGATCGAAAAAATTCGGCTGATTGACGAGTACGGCGCGGACGATGAACTGTCGATGCGCGACAACAATTCGTCGTGTTTCAACTTCCGCTTCGTCTCGCATACGAACAGAATTTCAAAGCACGGACTCGGGCTCGCCGTCGACATCAATCCGCGCTACAATCCTTACATCAAAACCGTCGACGGCAGATTGAGCATCGAGCCGAACAACGGCGTGCCGTATTGCGATCGGGCGAAGGAGTTTCCTTACAAGATCGAGAGCGGCGATCTCTGTTGCCGATTGTTTGCAGAGCACGGCTTTGAATGGGGCGGCGATTGGTCGGACTGCAAAGATTATCAACACTTCGCTTTGCCGGAAGACGTCATTGCAAAATGCGTTTCGCTGAATTGTTGAAAGGCGCAATCCGCGTAATCCGCGTCTTCGGCGTTGTATGTGATCAATTGCCGCGCCTTTTCGAGCCTCGGATTCGGCAACGGCACCGCCGACAGCAAACTCCGAGTGTACGGATGTTTCGGATTTGAAAAAATCTCTTTCGTCGTGCCGGTCTCGACGAGACAGCCCTTGTGCAACACGCCGATCCGATCCGAAATGTATTTGACCATGCTCAAGTCATGCGCAATGAAGAGATACGCGCATTTCGTTTCGTCTTGAATGTCTTTCATCAGATTGACGACTTGCGCTTGGATCGAAACGTCGAGCGCGCTGATGCATTCGTCCGCAATGATCAGTTTCGGATTCATCACGAGCGCGCGCGCGATTCCGATGCGCTGACGTTGCCCGCCGCTGAATTGTTGCGGATATCGCTCGGCATGCGCCGCCGATAAGCCCACTTTCTGCAGTATGTTGACGATGATCGAATTGCGCTCCTTCACGTCCGAATACAGTCGATGAATGTCGAGCCCCTCGCCGATTATGTCGGCAACCTTCTTGCGCGGATTGAGACTCGACATCGGGTCTTGAAAGATCATC
>CALGGX010000012.1 GCA_937916025.1 uncultured Selenomonadales bacterium | reverse complement strand
GAGGAGAGGGCTTCGACGCCGCACGCAATGAAGCGAACGATCTCAGCAATATCTGTTTGATAATTCATCGTTCGTTCCACTCTCCCAACTCCTTTAAAGTGTCCTTGACAGACATTGCAACATGGTAGGCCACGTTCACCGTTACCGCATTTCCGAACTGTTTATATGCCTGAGCGTCGGAAACCGGAATGACAAACGAATCATCAAAGCCCTGTAACCGTGCGCACTCTCTCGGAGTAAGACGCCGGACTCTTCCGCTTTGGGTGACATAGTTGTCCTGACAGGCGCGGTGCATCTTTGCCATAGTGGCGCAGAGCGGCCGCGCGATATCAAGGTCGATCTCCGATTTGGCTTTATATCCGCCGGTGCCGTTTGAAAGGATCGTCGGGAGGATCTTTGCCGAAAGAAAGTACTTCTGATCGACAGTATCCTCCAGAAGGTCTTTCATCTTCTTTTCGAGGGGCAGCGCAGGGGGCGGCAAATACTTTGCGGACGGATCCGCAAAGCAGACGATATAGGTTCTGTTTCTGGTCTGCGGGACGCCATAATCGGCAGAGTTCAGAATGTCGTCAAACACCTTGTATGCAAGGTCGACCTCTAAGATCCTCTTGATCGTCGCGAAGGTTCTTCCTTTATCGTGCGTTTTCAAGGACCGGACATTTTCGAGAATGATCGCCGCCGGCTTTTTCCCTTTGGAGATGCGGTCCCTAACAATTTCCGCAATGCGGAAAAACAGCGTGCCGCGCGCATCTTCGAGCCCGAGGCGTTTACCGGCGTATGAAAACGCTTGACATGGTGCGCCGCCCGAGAGCAGATCGAGCTCGCCGACTTCGAGATCGAAATGTGTTTTCAAATTGAGCGGCGAGAGGTTTGCAATGTCGTTGCAGATTACATTCCGGTGCGGAAGGTTGAGTTTCAGAGTTTCGGCGGCATCTCTGTCGATCTCGATCAAGGCGATCGGATCAAAACCCGCGCGTTCGAGTCCGAGCGCGAGCCCGCCCGCGCCCGCGAACAATTCCATCGTCGTAAAATGTCTTTTCATCATAATTGAACTGTGCTACACTCTCGCAATGATTAAACGTTTATTGCTGTTGCTAATGATAATGTGCATATCGATCAAAGTCAACGCCGCCGAAAAAATTTTGCCGGTGCCGCTCGACTCGCGCCCGTTCTGCTCGAAAACAGTCGTCGACGCCGCGCGGATCGCCTCGATCGAAATGCCGAGCCCGCCGCACGAACTGCTCGATTATTTCACCGTGCCCGGCGAGGTCGACGAGCTCCGAAGTTGGACGCTCGATCACATTGCCGAAGTCGACGCCGCGATCCTCTCGATCGATCAATTGACGGCGGGCGGCTTGATCGCCTCGCGAGAGAAGATCATTACCGACGCCGAGATCGATCGATTGATTGAATTTCTGATCGAGCTTCGGCGGCGCGCTCCGAACAAAAAACTCTACGCCTTCAGCATTCTGCCGAGACATCTGCCGCCTTCGTCGATTGAGAATTATCACCAACGCAAAGCACTGATCGAGTACTCGCGTCTGTTGAGCCGCGCGGACGCCGATATCGAAATGCTGATTGAGCTCGACGCATTCATCACTGCCGAGAACAAGCGTCTGTATTTCGATCGTTTTCGACAAAGCGAGAAACTCAACCGTCGTCTGATTGCATTGACCGAACTCGGCGTGATCGATCGATTGATCATCGGCAGTGACGACTCCGAGCGGCACTCGATACAAAACATTCTCGCCGCTCGATTGTCGAAAGAACTCAACACTCGCGTCTCGATCACTCACGGCGCGGACGAACTCGCAATGACTTTGCTCGCGCGCCATGTGCTCGGCGATCGGCAATTCAAAATTCGCGTCGAATATAATGATCGAACGGCGGCGTATCGGGTGATGCCGTTCATGTCTGCAAGCGTCGGAGAAGTCGTCGTCGAGAAGATCAACTTGCTCGGCGCAAAAATCATCGATGAAGGCGAAGACTTCACTCTGTTCGTAAGCGTCGACGGAGCGCGCAAAAAAATATTTCCTCCGCGCGGAGCGGCATTGGTCGATCTCGCCGTGCATTTCGATCGAGATGAGACTCTGTTGCCGATCATGATCGCCGCTGAATTTCCGATCAACAGTCTGCTCGCATACTCGAGTTTCAACACGACCGGCAACTCGATCGGCTGTGCGTTGGCGGAGGCGGCAATCACATTATCGTCACTCGCGCGCAGCAATTCAATCGACGACGCGGCTGATGTTTGTCGAGCCAACATCAATTTCCTCAACGCGCGCATCATCGAAGATCAACTCTATCTGAAGGAAGCGATCGACTCGGTCAACAACGCGCTTCGGAAGCTCGGTCGCGATCCGGCGTATCTCGACTTCGGCTTGGAATATAACACCGCCTCATTCGTGCTCGACACCGTGATGGCGAATAAGATCGAGCGATATCGGCAATCGAAATCGTTCCGAACTCCGATCCGGATCAAAACGCCTGCCGGTCTGCTGAAAATCCGCGCGGAAGATATTCGGGCGTCAATGCGATTTCCATGGCCTCGGACGTTCGAGATCGAATTGCAATCGAATGTGCGAGTTTCAATTGAAAAATCGCGCGACGTTTGATAAGATCGCAATGGAAAGGTGGTGACGAAAATGGCAGTTGATCTGAAACGAGCGGCGGCGAAACTCAAACACGCAAAAGCTCGCAACACCAGTCCGAGTCGACAGACGGCGGACGACGATTCGATCAAGCGCGCGCGGCGAAATGACGACGAAGAGTCCGGCGGCTTGGTCGACGCAATCATCGGCATTGCACACAAACTTAAGCGCGACGATTGAGCGCAAACGAAAGGGTGAGGCACGTTGAAAGCAATTTTGAAAGGCGTATTGACGGTCATCGTGCTGGCATTTTCGGTGTTGATGATGGGCGACGACGAGCCGAGCTCGCAATCGTCATCGACCACGTCGCCGATCAATACGAAGTTCGCCGACGCGTATGAAGGCACCGACAGTTGGCTGATTTATTGGTATGTGTGCGGGAGCAATCTCGAGAGCGATTACGGCGCGGCGACAGCCGACATCGAGGAGATGCTCAAATCGACAATTCCGACGAACGTGCGAGTGCTGTTGCAGGCGGGCGGCTCCAATCAATGGAAGAACGGCTTCGTCAAGTCCGGAATGACGAACAGATTTTTGTATGACGCGGAAGGGTTGCACGAGCTCGAGACGACCGCCGATTCGGATATGGGCTCTGCCGACACGTTGGCGGATTTCCTTCGCTTCGGCGCGAGCAATTTCAATGCCGATCACAAAGTGTTTATCTTTTGGGATCATGGCGGCGGCTCGGCGTTCGGCGTTTGCCATGACGAGCGCACCGAAAACATCTTGAGTTTGAATGATATCCGCGCGGCATTTTCGAGCGTTTACGAGCCGTCAATCGAAAATCCGCCGTTCGAGCTGATCGGCTTCGACGCGTGCCTGATGGCGACGTTTGACACGGCGAATACTCTGCATGGCTTGACGCGATTCATGGTTGCGTCTGAAGAGACCGAGCCCGGCAACGGTTGGGAATATGCCGGTTGGCTCAACACGCTCGGCAACAATCCGGCGATGGGCGGAGACAATCTCGGACAGGTAATTTGCGATACGTATTACGCCGGTTGCGAAGATCATTGGTCGGAAGACTCGGCAACTCTGTCGGTCATCGACGTGACGAAGATGCCGACGCTCCGCGCGGCGTATGATGCATTCAACGCCGAGGCACTTCGCGGTTCGGCGCAAAACCCGCGCAAATTCTTCTCTTCGCTCGGTCGGAGTGCAAACCGCTCGGAGAATTACGGCGGCAACACGCGCGAGTCTGCATACTACGATATGGTTGATATCGGCGATTTCGCAGCGAAGTCGAGTAAACTCATGCCGCAAACGTCTCAGCGATTGATCGACGCCGTCAACGATGCGGTCGTTTATCGCGTCAACGGCGAATATCGCGGCAACGGCACCGGCATTTCGGGGTTCTATCCTTACGACGGCGAGGATCAAATTTACGGCATGTATGCGCAACAGCAAGGCGCGACTTTGCCGCAAAAATGTCTGTATTATCATCTGCTGTACGGCGTGATGCCGCCCGAGGCGAATGACGTTCTCAACGGCAATTATGAAATACCGCCGCCGCCTCCGCCGGTTCAAAAACAAATTCTCTTCGACGTTTCGCAGCTCGAGGATTTGAAAATCCAAGTCGATAAAGACAACAACGCGTTCGTCACGCTGAACGCTCAGCAAATGGAACTGCTGTCGTCGGTGCATTGCAATCTGGCGTACGTCGACACGGAGTCGGAGGTTGTGCTGTATCTCGGCAGTGATGCGGACGTTAAATCCGATTGGGATGCGGGGCGATTCACGGACAATTTCCGCGCGGTGTGGCCGATGCTTGACGGGCATCCGGTGTTTGTCGAGATCGTCGAGGAGAACGAAAACTACAATCTGTATTCGATTCCGATCAAGCTCAACGGCGTGCGCGCGAATTTGCAAGTTGCGTATGATTTCAAGACTGAGAAGTACAAAATTCTCGGCGCGAAGCGGCTGTCGAAAGGCTTGGCGGATAAGAGTTTGATCAAGCTGAAGAAGGGCGACAAACTCACGACGTTGCATTACGGCATTACGATCGAGGGCGACGACAACGATTTCACCGAGGTCGAAGTCGACACGTTTACGATTGACGACAATCCGAAGTTCGAGGATGAAGAGCTCGGCGACGGCGAATATCTGTATTGCTTCGAGTTCGTCACGCCCGATAACGAGAGTGCGACTTCCGAGTTCATCAACTTCACTGTCAAAGACAAGGAGATTTTCACGACGAAATTGGATTGAGTCGAACGATGCGATTGAATTTGGCGGCGACGCTCGGATCGTGAGTGATGACGATCAGCGTCGACGATTGACGCATCACTGCATCGATCAATCGATCGGCGGTTGCTCGGTCGAGACCGGCAGTGGGCTCGTCGAGAATCAATATATCGGACTTGGCGGCAAGTGCGAGAGCGGTTTGCAGTCGGCAACGCTGACCGCCGCTCAACCGTGCGGCGTCGAGTCCGATTTTTTCATTGCGATCGAGCATGTCGAGTTGCGCGAGTTTCAGGCATTCATCGATCGTCTCGTCGTCGATATCGGGATGCAACAGCCGAAAATTGTCTCGGATCGATGCGGCGAAAATGTAATTGGCATTGGTGGCGGCGGCGATTGAGCCGTTGATTTTGATCGAGCCGCCGTTCGGCTTCCACAGTCCGAGCAGGAGATAAAGCAGTGTGGTTTTGCCGACGCCGGACTCTCCGACGATTGCGATTTGCTCCGCGCGGCGAATTTCGAGATTGAGATCGTCGATCACGAGCCGCTCGTCATAGCCGAATTTCAGATGCTCGATCGCAACGACGATCTCGGACGAGGAATTTTCGATCGGGAGAATTTTTTTCGGCTCGGCATTTTCGATCGGTTTGATCTGCTCGGCGAGTCGAATTGCGTTCGGCAGAGTTGCGAGCGTTTCGAGATTGCTCAGGAGCAGAAGCAAATGCATGGCGAGATCGATCATCTCGAGCCGAGCGGCGAGGCAATACAGCATAATGCAGAACGCGGAGGCGTTTATGATCGAGCAGAGCGAATCGGCATTGATGATGCGATTGTCGACGGGCGGCTTTGCATGTTTGTCGAGCGTCGATCGGACGGAGTCAAATTCGTCTGCAATGAAAATGTCGTCGAAGCCGTCATGAAAATCGAGCAACCGCTCGCGATATCGGCTGTCATCGACGGGAGTTTCGCGCACGAGTCGAGAGATGATTGCAGTCAAAAAAAATGCCGTCGGCAACAGCAATGCGATCAACCCGATCGATCGAAAGAGGATTGCGGTCGTGGCGACGATTAAAACGCTCGCGCAGACGATCGGAATGACGACGCGCGGCATGAGGTCTTTATTGAGCTCCGCGCGGACGGTGAGCGAATGAAGGAACTCGCCCTGCATCGACGCGCCGGACTTGAGCGGCAGTTTTGACAGCGCGAGGCGATAGAGTTTGACGCGAATTCGGCTCAATGCTTCGAGCGCGGCGGAATGAGTGGCGAGTCGTTCGAGATATCTGAAGACGGCTCGTGCAATGCCTGCGGCTCGGACGGCGGTGATGCCGAGCGCGAGTTCGGAGAGCGGCGGTCGGAAGGCGGCGGTTGTGATCAGCCACGCGGACGCGATCAGCAATGCGACGTTCGAGGCGAGCGCGAGCAACGCGGTTGATGCGGCGTCGATAAATTTTTTCAGAGTGATCACCTTGACAAAAATTATTGGACTTGTAAAATCGATTGCGAGGAGATGATTGAATGAAGAAAGAGATTGAAGTATTCGACTACGCGGGCGAGATAATGAAGGCATTGCCCGGCGGCGTATTGGTCGTGACGGAGGCGGAGGAATGCGTCAACGCGATGACGATCGGCTGGGGCACGCTCGGCATTGAATGGGGCGTACCGATTTTTGCGATTTACGTCAGAGAAAGTCGTTTTACGCATGAACTGCTCGATCGGAGCGGCGAATTTGTGGTGTCGGTTCCGTACGGCGAAGTCGATGCGAAAAAAGTGAAGAAGGCGATCGGGATTTGCGGCAGCAAGAGCGGTTACGATACCGATAAGATTGCAGTAGCGGGCTTGACGATGGTTGATCCTGAAATTGTACTGCCGCCGGCGATCAAAGAATTTCCGTTGACGCTCGAATGCAAAGTTGTCTTCAGTCAAGAGCAGACGTTGGACACGCTCAGTCGTCGTTTTGTCGATAAATTTTATCCGTCAAATGTTACGCGTGATCATGATAATATCGACGATCATCACACGGCGTATTACGGCGAAATCGTCAAATCATACATCATTGAATGAAATAAGTTGAAGGAATTCGTTCGGCGGAAGCGGGCGGATTCCTTTTTCATGCGAGTGAACCGGCAGGACACCAATTGCACGCAATTCGCTGATATAATGTCGGCGACAGAAACCGGATAATTCGACAGGTTGAGGGCGATTGCGGACGGATGTGATCGCCCGTGAAACGGAGGGTGTCATGAAGAAATTAATTGCGTGGCTGATGATGTTTGCGCTGATATTGACGGCGGGTTGCGGCTCGTCCGACGAGTCGTCGAAAGAAACTTCGATTGCAAATCCGCTGTCCGGCGACGCGCAGGATTGCGCCAATGTCGTAAAAATGTTGTTGGATCAACAATTGCACTACAACAACGAGGCGATGAAGAATCTCCTCCACAAAGCGGCGTTGGGAGTGCATAACAATCCGTTCCCTCTCAACGAGACGCATCACAACTTCGGACGATACAACAAAGCCGCGTTGCGTGACAATCTGCGCAGTCGTTTTATATATTGCAGTCGATTTGAAGATCGCCGCTTGAGTTATACGAGTGCCGACGAGATTGCGTCTGCGTTCGCCGATCTGACAGACACGACGACGTATGATGTGACGCCGAGCGGCAAGACGGTCGATCTCGACGGCGAGTATCAAGAGCTCGACGTTCATATCGAATATCCCGACATCGACGCAATCAACCGGCGAGCGTTGGAGAAATTGAACGCGGCACTCAAATCTAAATATGGAGCCTCCTCATCGTCCGATCCCGATAAAATTATTGCCGATAAAGATCGACGCGGCTTTGAAAAATTGGATCGATTGTTGGAGTACGGCTATGCGTTCGCCGATCATTGGACATCGTCCACACAGACGCCCGCTCAGCATGCGGAGTATGATGCAATTGTCCGCGACGCTTATCTGTCAGTGCTGAACGACAAAAACAATCTGCCGCATAAAACTTACAACGGCACGATCCACATCGCGAAACGCAACGCCAAGGGCGTGGTCGGCTACGTATTTTGGGATAAGGACGAGTCGCTGCTGCCGTTGAACATCGACATTTGGACGCCGCTTGCCGCTGCCAACGAATATCTTGCGCTCGACTCGGGCACTCGTGATGTGTGTGCAATCGTTTTGCGCGACGTTCGGCTTGACGATTCGGGAACCGCTATA
>CALGGX010000011.1 GCA_937916025.1 uncultured Selenomonadales bacterium | reverse complement strand
AGATCGACGTCCGACTTCTCGTCCGCATCCCCGCGCGCATACGAACCGAACAGCCACATCCGATCAACCTTGTAGTGCTCGCAAATCGGCGTCACACGATCCTTAATCTCTTCAATCGTCAACATTATCGTCGCCTCCCCAATCCAACGCTTGCTGTTCTTTTTCGCGTTGCGATTTGTATTTCTGAAAGTACTCGACAAAGTCATCCCAATACTCCACAACCAGACTGTAGCCCGCCGCCTCATCCGTGCTCTTTCTTTTATCCGAAATATCGTAGAGCCGATACGACATTTGCTTGACCAATTGCATTTCGCCGTTGCTTCGATCGGACATTTTCTTCGCCGCCGCCTCGAATCCTTCCGTCAGATTGTAATGCACCGCGCGCTGCGTCAACACCCAGATGCTCCCGTCGGGATTGCCGATCAACTCCTCGCGCCTCAACAGCCGCACCAGTCCGCGACCCGACTCGATTATTCCGCGCTCTTTCAATTTCGTCAACGACACATTTTTCGCCGTTGCGAGTACTTGCGCTTCTCCGAATTTGATCTCGCCGAACTCGATTTGCTTATACAATTCGATGCAGAATTTTGATGCGTCGTCGAGATCGAAGTCTTGCGTGCTCAAAAAGTCGTCGAGCTCTTTGTTAATCAGAAGGAGCGCGCTTCGGATGTCCATCACATGTCCGTCGCCGCGCTGAATTTTTATATAGCGCGAGTAAATTTCCATGCCCGGACCGATGGCGGCTTGCGCTAAGTCGACGGGCGAGAGATTTGCCGACTGCAGAGTGACGATCTTTGACGGCAACTCGTGATGCAGATGATTGATGAATTCGTCATACATGCAAAAAGGCTTGGGCGCGGGCGGCTTCCGACACACGATCACGACCGAAGTCGACAGCGCGTTTGACTCGTGCGAGCGCATTCTGTTTGACGCTTCTGTTCGACACGGCCACGTTCCTTCGATGATGAAACCGGCATCGACAATTGCGCGGAGCATCGTCTCCCAGCCCGCCGACAGTTTCGCGTCGTTTGCTTTTACATCGTCTTGCTTGTAAGCGTAATAGATCGAGATCGGATATTCTGTCGTTGCCGAATCATACATGTTTTTGAGTGCAATGCGCATCCCGTTCTCAAAAAAATTACGCGCGGCATCATTTCCGCCATGCCGATGCGGTGCAGAGATCAATTCTTCCGCCTTCGGAGTGATCATTCGCATCAGCAAGCGCGGATATATTCGACGGAGTGAGCGGCGAAGCCAGACATAAAAAAAGTCCGACAAATCGGCATAACCTACATTGTCATAATACGGCGGATCACTCGAGACCATCATGTTATCGAGCTCGAAAGGTTTGTTTACATCATGTTGAATTGCATTGCCCTCGACATTCGCCGATAATTCTTGCAGACATTTAACAATCCAATCGAGCATGTTGTCGAAACAGCCGCTTGATGTTGAAAACGGATTGCCTTCGGCATAATCCCATGTCATCGGGATTGCTTGTCGCCCAAAAACATCTCTAATGCCTTCACGATTTATATCCCAGCTGCAAACAATTGAATTACGATCAGCGAGTTTGTCGACGAGGAACGCGAGATAAGTTGCGATCGCGTTTGCATAATCTTCATCGTTGCAATCGGCTGTAACTTCATCGCGCACGTCCGAGATCAGATCGCTGAATGTTGTCAACGCCGTCAATTGCCGCGCCGTGAACAATTTCGAGTAATATGTCAAACCATACAACGGAGTAAAAAACGAGCGCGTATCATTCGGCAGTTCGGCGTCGGGATAATCGTCGGGCATGGGCACATCAGCCGCGCGGACATGTTCTTCATTCGGCGCGAGATATATTCTGCCGCCCTTGCCTTCGGCGACTATCGCCATCAGTTGCCTGCCCATTCTGCCGGATTTGCCTTCGGCTTTGATATAATCGGGCGAGACGACCGCGCCGCATGCCGGGCATACTGCCTTGCCGCGATTGATCGTTCCCGCCGACGCCTTCGCGCCCTTTCGTATCTCGAAACGAAAAGTATCGCCGTCGACGATCGGCTCGACACTCACGCTCTGCTTTTTCGACAGCTCGAATGAATGAACGAGCGGCATGATCTTCTCGCACGCAGGATTGTTGCATTTCACCGTCCGCGCCCATATCCATGCGATCACGGTCGCGCGACTGCCGTCTTCGAGCTCCACCGTCGGATATAAATTGCCGATCTTTGCCTCGGCGAGCGACTTCAATCTTCTGCCGTAATATTCGACGTCGGCGGCGAGCCCCTGCGCTCCGAAAAATGTCTTCGACTCGTCGAGCAATTTCGAGGCGTCGGGATTGACGGGCGGTCGGTTTTTGAAACGCGCGGGGATTTCGATCATTGCTTTGTTGATCAGAACCGCAACCGGGTTCAGATCAAAAGCATGCGCGCGGAGCCCGAGTCGTTGTGCTTCGAGCGGAATGGTGCCGCCGCCCGCGAACGGATCGAGCACCTCGGGCGGATTGCCGTCCGTCGACAACATGATCTCGTCGCGCGCTTGCTTCAACACGTCCGCATTCGACGAATTCTTCCACCGCACGAGCTCGCCGAGCAACTTAAAAAGCTCCGCGCGTTTTCGATCCTGCTCCTCGACAGTCGGATAAAGATCGGTGCGCGAGCTCGGATCGTCGACGAGAGAAGCAAAGAGAACGGCACGAGCGGTGGCGAGCGGTCGTCGCGCCCACCACAAATGCAATGTCGACGGATGCCCGTGGCG
>CALGGX010000010.1 GCA_937916025.1 uncultured Selenomonadales bacterium | reverse complement strand
CATTCAATCACATGTTGGATCGATTGCAGGAGAGTTTTCGGCAACAGCAGAGATTTGTCTCGGACGCCTCGCATGAATTGCGCACGCCCGTGACGGTGATTATGGGCTATGCGGATATGCTCAAGCGTTGGGGCGCGGACGACAAAGAGTTGCTCGACGAAGGCATTGACACAATTCATTCCGAAGCTCGGAACATGCAAGGCTTGATTGAAGATATGTTGTTCTTGGCGCGGGCGGATCAAAATGAACAGTTGCTGATCAAAGCTCCTGTCGAGTTGTCGGAGCTGATTGAAGACGCGGCAATGAAAGTGTCGCCGGACGAAGACGCGATCTCGATTTTGATCAACGATATCGGCGAGATTTTTGCAGACAAAGACGCGATCACTCGGATGCTGGCGATCTTTATCGACAACGGGATTCGCTACGGCGACGGCAAGGTTCGGATATTGTCTCGTCGGGAGCGATCGGCAATGAAAGTGTCGATTGAAGACGACGGCATCGGGATTGCGCCGGAGCATCATGAGAAGATTTTCGAGCGGTTTTATCGAATCGACAGTTCTCGGACGAAAATGTCGGATGAAAAAACGACCGCCGGACTCGGGTTGGCGATCGCGAAATGGATTGCGGATCAACATGAGATCACGATTGAAGTCGACAGCGAATTGGATGAAGGAACGCGCATCACGTTGACGATTCCGCTCGCGGTCATGAAATTGACGGGCGGCATGGAACTCGCGGACGATGAAGAAGAATTTGCAGAGGAGAGGGAAGTTGAGCCGCGCGCGGGAATGAGTGCGCAATTGTCGAAGTGTGCGGCGCGCGTTTGAAAGAAAAGCCGATGACGGCGATATAAGAGCGAATGCGGTTGCGAATGTCGAGCGTGTTTGCGTAAGTTGAATGCAGACGCGTCCTTCCTTCAGCCGTAGATCGAGGCGAGCAATTCGGTTCGTCTGCCTATGTAATAATCGATATCTCGGAGATATGTCGTCAAATCTTTTGCATGAAATGTTGCCTGAAGACGCTCGTTTTTGAAATCCGCAACCTTCGTCGAAGCCGCGCCGCCGATTCCAATGATTGTCTGTTGCTCGTCCATGATCTGCACGTTATAAATGCCTTCCGCGCCCTCGCGGCACCAGCCGACATTTTCAATCTGCCCGCTCATATATCCCTGCCGATAGAGATAATACGGAAAAAAATTCGCCGAGCGCAATCGACGTGTTGCTTCTTCAGCCATTTGCCGAACTTCTTCGTCCGAAGGCAGATCGAATTCGGTCAGCGCGCGTCCGACGTCGTCGAGCTCGATCTGAAGTCGCGAGCCGCGCTTCAACGCCAGCGCGTGTAATGTCACGTCATCCGGTTCGAGTTGCAATACTTTGTCGACGGTGTCAATCACGTCCGCGAGCCGTTCGCCCGGCAAGCCGAGGATCAAATCCATGTTGATCTTCCAATCCGTCGCGCGGCGCAATTCATAAAACGCGCGAATGATGTCGTTTGGAGTATGTCGACGCCCGATCCGATCGAGTGTTTTTTGTTGCATCGATTGCGGATTGACGCTCACTCGATCGACGCCGTATCTCGACATCAGCGCGATTTTTGACGGCGAGATCGTATCGGGTCTGCCGCATTCGACCGTGAATTCGAGCAAATCTCTGCCGCGAAAACATTCGACGACGCGCTCGAGTACGCGCTCGAAATGTAAGTCCGGCAGACTTGTCGGAGTGCCGCCGCCGATATAAATCGACTGCACTTTGAAGCCGTATCGCTCGACATCGCTCCGCGCGGCATCGATATCTCGTTCCAACGCCGCCATGAACTCGGCGATTTTTTTTTCGCCCGGCAACACGTTTGAAGGAAACGAACAATACAAACAACGCGTTACACAAAACGGAATGCCGACGTAAATACCGATCGTCTTTCGATCCGAAGCGGCGAGAATCGACAATTGATTGAATGCAACTTCAGTCAACAACTCCGCCTTCTCCGCACTGACGAGATACTCGTCTTTCAATCGCCGCTCAATCAGAGCTCGATCGAAACTCGCGCGGAGCCACCGATGAACGATCTTCGTCGGGCGAACGCCATGCATTATGCCGTACGGCGCGGGAACTTTTCCGAGCCGCTCGACAAAAATGCAATACAGATTGCGTTTGACAAGCCGATGAATTTCCGCGCGGCGTTTTTCGGCAGGATTGATCTCGCCGCGCCACTCGAACAGCCGATCGCCGAAAAGCAACCGCGTCGTGACGAGATCGCCGTCGAGTTCGTGCTCGATTGCAAGCTCCTCACGAATATTGAAGAGAGTTTTGATCTCGTGCGTGATTTTCGAGATCACTTCCGTCGTTTCGATTAACATTACAGCCTCCCGATGATATAATGCGGGCGAGGTGATTTGACATGAAACAGTTCATTGTCGATGCGTTTACCGATCAATTGTTTGCGGGGAATCCGGCGGCAGTTTGTTTGCTCGACGAATTTCCGTCCGATGAATTGATGCAGAACATTGCGCGCGAAAACAATCTTTCCGAAACGGCATTTGCGGTAAAACTCGGCGATAAATACAAACTGCGTTGGTTCACTCCGAAATGCGAGATTGATTTTTGCGGGCATGCGACGCTCGGTACCGCATACGTCATCCTCTGCCGCTACGACATCGACAGCTCGCGCGTCGAGTTCGAGACGCGGAACGGAATTCTGAGCGTTTCCAGGAAGGGCGAACTTTTCGAGATGAATTTTCCGGCATACCGATATCGGCGCGTTCCCGTCACGTCGGAAATGGAAGCGGCACTCGGAATTCGTCCGATTGACGCGGTTTTGAGTCGCGATCTGTTGATGGTGCTCGACAACGAAGATGCCGTAAAAAAATTGACGCCGGACTTCGATCGGCTCGCGAAGCTCGACGGTTTGATTCAGGCGGTCACGGCTCGCGGTTCGCAATTCGATTGCGTTTCGAGAGTATTCGCGCCGCAATTGGACGTCATTGAAGATCCCGTAACCGGCTCGACGCATTGTCTGATTGCGCCGTATTGGTCGGCAAAACTCGGCAAAAGCGAATTGAATGCGTTTCAGGCATCGGTGCGGACGGGCATTCTGCATTGCGCGCTCGAAGGCGATCGAGTGAAAATTTCAGGTAACGCCGTTCTGTATTCGATCTCAGAACTGCAATTGCCGCGCTGATCATTCCAATTGAATTGCGGGCGGAATCATGTACATTCGCGAAGTTCCCAAACAATAACGGCACGCCTCCATCGGTTCTTTATTCAAAATGTAATCGTAAAATTTCGCGCGGAACTCGTCTGTGTTCTCGACTTTGATGAAGTCTTTTTCCTTACGCTCAAATCCCTGCACGACATAAGAAAATCCGGCGCGCGTGCAATGAGAGATTTCGCCGTTGAAAAGCGTCAGGCAGTCGCGATTTCGACAGCGGTAATATTTTTCTTCTGCCGTGAACTCACTCTCGACACAGGGGGGGGTTGAGAAATGCCTCCATGATCAAACCACATTGCGCTGCCGGACGTGAAGTTGTACATATCATGTTTGACGCCGAATTCATCACATTTCTCCTCGAGATGTTTGATTTTCTCGGGAAACAAATTGTAATTGCTGATGCGAATTTCCGCGTCATTTTTTTTGAGCGTCGACATGAGTTTGTCGGACGGAATGATGCTGCCGTTGGTGGCAATGATGCAACGCTGAACTCTGTCGTCATTGCCGACAAAATCAATCAGCCGATCCAAATCGGAATAGACAAAAGGCTCGCCGCCTTGAATTTGCAATTTCCGAACGACGGCAACCGCATCGAGGAAAATCTTCAGATTGTCAATCACGGATTCCACGTCGTAACGCTGATACTCTTTCGGCATGTACGGACAGAAATTGGAACAGTCCCGACATTTGAAATTGCATGCCGCGCCTACACTTACCACCATAAAACCAATCCCGGGCTTGTAATTCACAATTCGCCCGTCTTTCACTTCCAAAATGCCTCGCAAAATACTCTCCTCCATATGATTAATTGTAATTGTCGGCGCGATAATTGAACTGTCGATGAAGTTGCGCCATGAAATTCCTGTACATCGGCTTAATCCAACGCCAGCTGATGAGCGGATCGTGCACCGTGACATTCGCCGTCATGTTCGGACGACAATCGAAATCTCGCTCCGTCGGCAATGAAAACTTGACGACGAATTTCGGTTGCGGCTCCGGCTCGTAATTTTCGCTGTTGTTGACGGGCGGCGGACTTTGAAACGGCTCGTCAACTACTTGAGTGTAATCGAGCGGCGTTTTTCCGGTCGATTGTTCCGACGTCTGTCCGGCAGAAGTTTCAATTGTCGTTTCGGATTGAGTTTGTTGTTCGCTTGGTTCTATCGGTTCGATTGCGGGCTCGAAAGGCGGCGGATCGTTTTCGGCGAGCAGGATCGGGTAC
>CALGGX010000009.1 GCA_937916025.1 uncultured Selenomonadales bacterium | reverse complement strand
ATGAAGAGTGATTGCGAGCGTCGAAAAAATTGCTTGCCAATTGACTGAAACAATGCTATCATATAAATGCAGGTTAAAGATAACTACACAGAACTGTATACGTACGGATATCGCGTATTCATTCATGCAGACACGAAAAGAACCCCCGGCAGAGTCTGCCAACTCTTTCGGGGGTTTTCGATGTCATTGACACCGACAGTTTCTTCGGATATAATGTTATTGCTTAATCGAAAAGCAACTTCATGGCGAAATCGATCGCTTTGCAAATGTAGTATCCGGCTACGTTTGCACCGATTGCCTTGAGGATATCGCTTACCTCATTCATGCAATTCACCTCCCTTCAAGCAAGCTTGCCGAAGGAGGCATGCTCATTATATGATTTTTCAGATTCGGAAGCAATACGAAATTGGAAAGAGGTGCGCTGTTCTCATGAATACGAAGACGGCATTGCAGAAAGCAACCGATCTTCTCGCGCGACAAGATCAGAGTGAACGCTCGTTGAAGCGAAAACTCGCCGCGCGAAATTACGCCGCTTGTGAGATTGACGACGCCGTTGATCAACTCAAGCGGCATAATTATCTCAACGACGAAGAGAGTTGTGCCCGGCAATTCGAGCGGCTGTATTCGGAAGGCAAGTTGTCTGTCAATCAAATATATGCGAAGCTCGTTCAACGCGGCTTCGAGATGGCGTTGATTGACAAATTCCTGCCGCCGGACGTTGACGAGCACGAAAAAAACGCCGCCATTCGAGCACTCCGAACGAAATTCAAACGGGTGCAGGAAGATCGGAAATTGTATCAACATTTGTCGACGCGCGGATTTTCCGGCGATGCGATCATCTTCGCCGTCGAGCAATTTAAATCCGAATTCGAGGCGAATTGATATGGCAAAGGCAATTGTGCTCGGCGCGGTTTCGAGCGGCAGCGGCAAGACAACCGTCACGCTCGGATTGATTGCCGCACTTCGCGCGCGCGGTTTGATCGTGCAATCATTCAAGGTAGGTCCGGATTATATCGACACGGCATATCATTCGATTGCCGCCGAACGTCCTTCGCATAATCTCGACAGTCGGCTCATTCCGATTGACAAACTCCGCGCGATTTTTGAATCGTCGCTCGGCGATGCGGACGTTGCAATCATCGAGGGCGTGATGGGATTGTATGACGGCGGGCGCGGCGGCATTTCTTCAACGGCTGAAATTGCGAAACAGCTCGGCATCCCCGTTGTTCTGATCATCGACGCGAAGAGTATCGGAGCTTCGGCGGCGGCGATTGCGCTCGGCTTTCGAGAGTTCGATCGCAATGTAAATCTCGTCGGCGTGATTCTCAATCGTATCGGCTCGTCGACGCATCAAAAGATGATCGAAGACGCGCTCGGCTCGATCGACATGAAATGTTTCGGCGCGCTTCGCCGAGATCGGCAATTTACAATTCCGGAACGACACTTGGGCTTGCTGTTGCCGACAGAGAACTCGGAGTTCACATTTCTGAACGAGCTCCGCGCGGCGATTGAAGAACAACTCGATCTCGACGCACTTCTCGACGTTGCAGTTTCGATCGAGCCGAGGATTGTCGAGACAAAAAAAAGCCGATCCGCATTCAAGATCGGCGTGGCAAAAGACGAGGCGTTTTCGTTTTATTACCCCGCGAGCCTCGTCGAGCTCGAAATGCGCGGCGCGGAAATTGTCGAGTTCAGTCCGTTGCACGACGCGAAATTGCCAAAAGTCGATGCGTTGCTCCTCGGCGGAGGATATCCCGAAATGTTTGCGTCGGAATTGGAAGCGAACTCGGCAATGCGCGAAGAAATTCGTCGAGCGGCGTCGGAAGGCATGCCGATCTTTGCCGAGTGCGGAGGTTACATGTATTTGATGCGCGAGCTGATCGGCTTTGACGGACGACGTTTCGAGATGTGCGGCGTGCTTTCGAGCCGCGCGGCAATGAATGATCGATTGCAGATGGTCGGCTATGTCGATGCGGAGTTGCTTGCCGATTGCATGCTCGGACAGCGCGGCGAGCGATTGCACGCGCATGAATTTCACTTCTCGAGCGTGATTGACGACGATCCTTCGGCAATGAAAATCTTTCGATGCACTCGATTGCGGACGGGCGAAATTTACGAAGTCGGCGTGATCAAAAACAATGTCGTCGGTTCTTATCTGCATTTTCATTTCGCCGGTTGCCCGCATCTTTTCTATCGGGAATTCAATTGATCGGGCCACAATTTTTCTGCAATGTCGACGAGAGTTTTGATGATCTCCTCGACATTTTTAATTGCCGTCAATCGCCACAGCTCTTGCGATTTTTCAAATTCAAGCTCGAGCGGCAGAGTGTAACTTCCTTCGGCGTAGAGACTTTCAAATGTCACGTTGAGTTGCACGATCGCTTTCGTTTCGTTTGACATCACATTGCGCACCGTCGAGTCGGCCGTCGCGTAATAATGCCGAAGTTCCGCCGCAGTTCCGCCAATGACATCGTCTTCAAACTCGGTCGGCGGCACTGCTTTCAGATCAAAACATTTTTCGACAACCGCATTGATGAATTGCATATGCTCCGCGCGGTTGAGATCGATGTAAGTCATAATAAAATCGGGATCATTTTGAAAGAACGGATCATCGGGATATCGCCGCCGAAACTCCGCCGAGCGAAGTGACAATTCCATCGTCGAGTCGTCATACGCCTTTTCGAGCAGAGTTTTCAGATCAACCCGCGCGGCGAATTTGTCATAATCGCATTGTTCAATCGCCTGTTTGATATCCGATAATGCTTTTTCCGGCGTATCCGGTTCTTCTCCGCAACCGAGCATCAGCAGCGCGAGCATCAGCAACAGCAAACACTTTTTCATTCGACTTGTCTCCTTCAATGTTGAAATTGCCGAGCGGCGTCAAACAGTATATAATATTTCGCGACAAAATGAAAGATGCGGGGAGCGACCGAATGAATTCGACAAAACAAATCAACCGATTGCTGATGATCTTTGTGATGTTCCTCGTAACGGCGGCGGCATTCGAGGGCTTCTTCGTCAAATGGGTATTTCACGACAACGATTTCGATGCGTTCCTCGACGGCACTCTGATCCGACCTTGGGTTTATCGGCGACTCGTTCCGGAAGCGGCGAATGCCTTCCGCGCGGCTCTGTCGGACGAGCAGGAAGCGGCATTGATTGAAACGCTCGAGCAGGACAATTTTTTAAGCATGAATTTCCGCCGAACGGATATTCAATCGAGATACATCATCGAATACTACTTCATGTATTTCGTATCTTTCGCGGCATTTTTTGCAAGCGCGTTCCTGTGGAAAAAACTCGCGACGGAAGTGACGAGCGATCCGATCGCGGGCACTCTCGGCGCAATGCTCTTTGTATTGCTGATCCCGTTGCTCGAAACGTCCGGCGGATATTTTTACGACTTCACGGAGCTGTTTTTCTTCGCGGCGGCAATCTTGCTCGCAATGCACGGCAATTGGCTCGGACTTTTGATATTGACGCCGTTTGCCGAAGTCAACAAGGAGTCGTTCTTTTTCTTTTTGATTGCGCTGTACCCGTTCTTTCGATTGCGATTTTCATTGCGCGAGACGGCAACCCGACTCGGCATTTCGATCGTGCTCGCCGGATTGATTTACGTTTACATACATGAACTTTACTCCGGCAATGAAGGTTGGACGACCGTCTTTTTCCTGCCGATGAACATCGAATATCTCGCGCCGCCGGTCGCAATTCTGATCATGTATTTGATCAGTCGAAAGACGATCATTCTTATCGCCGGACTTTTGCTGATGAAAATTTTTCCCGACCGATATTGCATCGTCGAGCACACTTACAGCGTCTTCTCCGGCGAAAAATTATTTCTGCCGCATCTGCTGATGATCGGTTGGTTGATTAAATCGACATGGGATCGATTGCCCGGTGAATGGAAATGCCATGCGAAAATCGCCGCCGCCATCAATTTGCCGCTCTGGATTTTGTTTTGTTACCCGGGAGAGCTCCGCAATTTAAGTATGCTGTATCCGACACTCGTGCTGATGTTGAGTTTTTACATCGACGGGGTGATTCGGAAATGAACACGCTCCGATTGATCGCAATCGAAATGCGCCCCAAGCAGTGGACGAAGAATTTTTTTGTATTCGCCGCGCTGATTTTCGACGGGCGACTCTTACATCCCGCGCAATTCATTCCGACGGCGGAAATGTTCGTTGCATTCTGCCTCGCGAGCAGTGCGGTGTATTTCTTCAACGACATTTTCGACGCCGAGCTCGATCGATTGAATCCGAAAAAAAAGCGACGCCCGATCGCTTCCGGATCAATCAGCCGTCGTCTCGGATATTTCTGTTCAATTATACTTGCAATTGCCGGGCTCGCAATCGCACTTTCGATCAACGAACTCTGTTTCTTTCTGATATTGAGTTACCTCGCGCTGAACGCCGTCTATACCGTCCGTTTGAAACACGTCGTCATTCTCGACATAATGATCGTCTCGGCATGTTTTGCAATGCGCGCCGTGAGCGGAGCCTTGGCGGCTTGGATTCCGATGACAATCTGGTTCGTGCTTTGCGTGATGTTCCTGTCACTGTTTCTGATCATCGGCAAGCGGCGAGACGAATTGTTTCGGCTGTCGAAAAACGAACTCGAGCGCGGACGCGAAGTTCTGAAATTCTATTCGCTCGAACTGCTCGACCAGTTGATGACAATCACGGCGGCGGCTTTGTTGACGACTTACATGCTGTTCGTGATCGATCCGAGCACGCGCGAGCATCTCAAAATGGCGTTGACGGTGCCGCTCGTAATTTACGGCGTGTTTTATTATCTCTATGCGGTTCGGATCGAGCATCGCGGCGGCGCGCCGGACGAAATGCTCCGTCAATCGAAACCGATCCTCGCGACCGCGCTGATCTATTTTCTCTGCGTCTTATTCATCCGAAACCAGTGACGACAACATCGAAGGCGAAACCGCCACGGAAATTCCGTACTCGCAAAGTTCCAGTGCCTGCCGAATGGTTTTGCAATGCGCGGCAATCAATTCCGTTTCCAATCCGTTGCGATTGAGCGCGTCAAACATCTTTTTGACGATCGCGACGGCGTTTTGACTGTCGAGCCGATTGACAAACGGCATCACATACGATGCGCCGCATTTGCCTGCAATCAAAGCCTGCATCGGCGTCCGAACGTCAATCGCCGTGAACGGCACTTCGCTCGTCTCGAGCAGAATTTTCATCGCCTTCATGCCTTCGTCGTTGACGGAAATGACGGCGTAAGTATTCGAGCCGAGCGCGTAAAAAACATTTTCAGCTTCGCCGACAATGTCATCCGCCTTTTTCGCATTGATCGGAACGTGCAACTCGGAGACTTCTTTGATGCAATCGCGAATTTTTTTTAATGCGTCCGATGACGAATTTTCAACAATTACGCCGTCAAGCGGATATGTTTCAAAACGTTGCCGAATTCGCTCCGGCTCGGCGTCGGCAATAAAAAGTTTCATCGTCGACGCCCTCAATCAAGTTTGATGCTCGTAATCAACCGCCCGAGTCGCGTTCCGCTGAACAGGTTCCATGACCATTTGATGGCGACAGTGAAGTTGGCATGCGCGCCGGCGAGTCGGATCAAATGCACGAGCATCCACGCGCACCATGCCATGAAACCGGTCATCTTCGGCGAATTGACAACCGCCTTGCAACGTCCGATCGTCGCCATCGCGCCGAGGTCTTTGTACTTGAATTTTTCGAGCTCATTCTCACCCTTGCCCTTGATGAGTTTCATGATATTTTTATGCGCGAGTGCCGCCTGCTGAGTCGAAACCGGCGCAACCGTCGGCAACGGACGTTTCATATCGCCGTGCATGTAGCAAGCACAATCGCCGATTGCAAACACATTGCGATTGACGGCTCCCGTGACCATGAGCGTCTCGTCGATCTTGATTCTGCCGTCGCGAATGCACTCGCCGCCGCAATTTTTGATGAAGTCGACCGCGCGGACGCCCGCCGCCCAAATCACTGTCTTTGTCGGAATTTCGACGCCGTTTTTCAATTTGAGCACGTCGCCGTCATAATCGACGACTTGAGTCTCAAGCCGAACATCAACGCCTTTATTTCGGAGCACACGGACGGTTTCATCTTGCAAATCCTGCGACATCATCGGCAGAACATGCGCCGTCGCTTCGATCAGAATGACCTTGACATCATTGAAGTCGAGATTATGAAACTCCTTTTTCTGAATTTCAATGAGCTCGGAAATCGCGCCGGCTTCTTCGATACCGGTCGGACCGCCGCCAACCACCACAAACGTGAGGATCTTTTTGCGCTCGGCGGGCGATACTTCGTTGGGTTTGTTGGCGCGCTCGAATTCG
>CALGGX010000008.1 GCA_937916025.1 uncultured Selenomonadales bacterium | reverse complement strand
CTCGTGACGATGCCGCCGAGCGAGATCACGGCGATCTCGGTTGTGCCGCCGCCGATATCGACGACCATGTTGCCGGTTGCTTCTTCGACGGGAAGCCCCGCGCCAATCGCCGCCGCCATCGGCTCTTCAATCAAATACGCCTCGCGGGCTCCCGCCTGTTGCGCCGCGTCAATAACCGCGCGCTTCTCGACTTCCGTCACGCCGGACGGCACGCCCACCACCACGCGCGGACGCGCGAACGATTTCGAGTTCATTGCCTTGCGGATGAAATATTTCAACATCGCTTGCGTCACGTCGAAGTCGGCAATGACGCCGTCCTTCATCGGGCGAATTGCTATGATGTTGCCGGGCGTGCGCCCGATCATTTTTTTCGCTTCTTCACCGACGGCGAGAACGTCACCGGTATCTTGTTTTATTGCGACGACCGAGGGCTCGCGAAGGACGATCCCGCGCCCCTTTACATGCACGAGAGTATTCGCCGTCCCGAGATCGATTCCCATGTCGTGACCACCAAACAGACCAAACAGCATTGTCGAAAAAATCTCCTTTCAGATGATCCGATCGATCAAAGAGATGTTGCATTTTTTAGCGAGTAACATTATATGAAAACAATCGAGATAAAGCAATATTTTTTTCAGCGGCGGCAAACAGTCGACTTGACGCGATTGATCTGATATAATTTATTGCAATCGCGAGGAGGTGACTGTTTATGCGACCGACAAAAAATTACAAGACGGTAAGTCAAGAAAAAAAAACCGGTATCCCCGATAATCTGAAAAACTGTCGCGATTGCGGCAAAGTCTTCGTCACGAACGGCAGAGAATATTTATGCCCGGCATGTCGAAAGAAAGAAGAATTCGAGCGCGCCAAGTTGATGGATTACGTCCGCGATAATCCGGGCGTGACGATTCAGCAGGTGTTGAACAATTCCGGCGTTTCGGAGAAAATTGTCAAACGGATGGTATCGGACGGCTCGTTTTCGGGAATACCGGCGCGCGATACTGCCGATACGGCTGTTCAGGCGAGTCGCGTTTGCGTCATTTGCGGCAGACCCATCGGCGGCACGGGAATTTATTGCAAGAGTTGTTCCGCGCGACTGCGGCACGAAACGAAAAACATCGCCGATCAAATCATCGTTCCGGAAACCAAAAAAAGACGCGGCGAGATGAATACCGTCGAAAAACTCGATGCTCAAATCGCCCGGGAACTCGAACTTGAAAATCTTCAACGGCAACTTCAGTCGAAATTGAATTGAGGGGGGGTATCGAATTATGGCTGAAAAATTGAGAAACTGCAAGGGGTGCGGCAAATTGTTTTTGTCGACGGGCGGGCAGTTTTGTGTCGATTGCCTTGACAAGCAGATGGAAATCGAACACAAGATCGTCGATTTCGTCAAACAAAATCCGCAATGCACCATTTCTGAAATCGTCGCGGCGGTTGAAGTCAACGAGAAGATCGTCCGCAAGCTGATCGAAGAAGGGCGATTGGTTCAGCTCGGCGTCGACTACAAATATCCGTGCATCAAATGCGGCGAGCCGATCGTTTCGGGGCAATATTGCAGTCGATGCGCGAAGCAATTCCGCAACGAAATCGCCGAAGTTCAGCGCGCGCGCGAAGGCATCGGGATGCGCTACAGAAATTTCTCCGGCGGTCGTCGTTAAAATAATTTGACATTCCGCTTCCGTTGATTGATAATCGAAAAAAAGTTTTTTGGAGGTAATGCAAATGGAAAAGAAAATCAATAAGCTCAAAGCAATGAGCGAAGACGAACTTGATCAGGTTGCTGGCGGAATGACTTTGGACACTCTCGACGATTTGAAAAGAGCTTGTGACAGAAAGTTGTCTGGCTTCGAGAATCACAAGTTTTCAGGTATGGAATAGACAAACTGGAGAGACAGCGATAATAATCTTATTGGAAAGCTGACAGACATGTTTGCAAGTTACTGGGACGCTTGGAAAATTATTGACAGCAAATTGGCAGGCAAATAATTGAAAAAATTACGTTAATCTCATTAAAAAAGTCCTTTGGCGATTGTCAGAGAATTTTTAATTCAATATTGAAAAAAAGTTTGGAGGAGATATTTCATGAAAAAATTTTGATGTCAGCACTTGCAGCTTACTTTGCTACAAATTCAGTAGGGTTCGCGGCTCCGGCTGAGGCTGACAAAGAAACAATTAATCAGATTGCATTGCTTCAGTCGCTTACACTCGGTCACTTTGACGGCAGCATTTCAGCAAAGAATCTGAAAACACTCGGCGATACCGGAATTGGAACTTTTGACGGCTTGGACGGCGAAATGATTTTTCTTGACGGCGTGATTTATCGTGCTAATCAAGATTGCAAAATCAATGTCGTTGACGATGCTGTTACAATTCCATTCTCAAACGTGACTTTCTTTGAAAAGGACTTTGCTGTTCGACTTAAAGACATTTCCGGCAAGGCTGCGTTGGAAAGTAAATTGAATGAGCTTGTCAAAAAGAATGGCGAAAATAATTTCTATATGGTGAAGATAACTGCCAATTATGATGAAATTTTAGTTCGCAGTGAGAAAGGCTCAACAAAACCGTATCCGACACTGGTGAAGGCTCTTGAAACGCAGAAAGAGGTTACAAAGAAGAACATTAATGGCACGATTGTCGGCTTGTATTGTCCTGCATACATGAGCAGCTTAAATTCAGTCGGCTGGCATTTCCATTTTGTTTCTGCCGATAAAACTTTTGGCGGACATGTCTTGGAAATGAAAATCAAAAGCGGCGAGGCAGAATTTGACAAGACAGACAAATTTTCGATGATTTTGCCTGAAAATAAAGATTTCCAGAAATTAGATTTGGGAAAAGATTTGAGCGCAGACATCAAGAAAGCTGAAAACGATACTGTTTCAAAGTAAAATCAGGTTGTGGTGATTAATGGATCACATCTTGAAAATAAGGAATATCATTGTGAAAGACATAGAGGAACAACAGCCAAAAATTTTCTAGTACAGGGTATCTTTTTTTCAGTAAGAATGAATTTTACTCGATTTTTGAGAACTTTTCTCAATCGCTTTTTTTTTTTTAATTACCTCTAATTTTGCCTATGAAGAATGGAATTGGTTGTGACAAGGCTTGGCTCGCAACAATCGACGGCTGCTCTTTTACCGTCGTTGCCCTACAGTACCTCTTTTACCTCTGGTACTTCTAACGATTTTTGGCGATGTCGATTTTCCGCGTAGTTACGGGTTAAAACAGCATTTTTTTGAGCAAAGAATATTACCATTTTTTTCAAGAGAATATTAATTTTTTAGGCTATATTCCTAAAAGCCAACATTTATTCGACTATTAATTTAAGAAACGAGCTTTATGCGACTTTTATTAGAATACGTTCTTGACAAATTCTAATAAAAGTCGTATAAAATCATTTTAGGCGAAATGTGTCGTAAATTGCTTAAGAGATGATAAACATAATAAAGATTGCCTATATCTTTTCAATCACGCAGTAGTGTTTTCCGGTTTTGGTATCGTAATTAACGCCAACCAGCAGTATTTCGCCCCCGAAATCCTTAAGAACCTCAGGATAATTCTTGTCCTTTATCTGAGACACAGCGCCTTCCGCGCTCTTGTTCCACTTAAGCTCAATGACAAGA
>CALGGX010000007.1 GCA_937916025.1 uncultured Selenomonadales bacterium | reverse complement strand
CGATGCAGACGGTATCGAGTCGACTTATGTATTTACGAAGCAGAATTCGGATTTGGATTCCGCGCGGGTTTCGTCGAATGCACAATTGTTCTCGTCGGACGATGAGTTCTTTGACGACGACGAGTTCTCGAATTTCGACGTCAGGGGCATTTTATTGGGCACGGCGAACGATGATACACTTCAAAATTACGCGGGCGGCTCGAGCATTTTCGGAAGCCTCGGAAACGACTTGATCATAAGCAGTACGCTCGAGGATTTTCTGATTGCGCGACAGCATTTCGGCTATGTAACGATTGACGGCGGCGACGGCAACGATACGATTGAAAGTCATGATCCGTATGTGTCGATTAATGGCGGAACCGGTAATGATTTGATCAAAACCAACGGCTGGGATCATGTGACGATGCGCGGCGGCGCGGGCGACGATACTCTGATCGGCAGTGCCAACAAGTCGGAAGTATATCAGTTTGCCGAAGGTGACGGCATTGCGTTTATTATCGGTTTCGACAGTTCCGATACGCTTGAATTCCTCGACGACGCGGCGTATGAAACACTGAACACGGGGAATGCGCTGCTGGTTTCAATCGGCAACAGTGACAACACAATTATGCCCGAAGGCGTGAAACTCAACAGCTCCGGCAAAACTCTGAAGATTAAAGATCCGTTTGCCGGAAAAATCCGCGCGGCTGACTTCGGCGATAAGATCAAGACGATCAATGCGGCTTCGGATAAGAATGCTGTTGAATTGATCGGCAACGAGCTCAATAACGTGATCAAGGCGTCGAAGGGCGGCTCGACGATTGAAGGCGGCGGCGGCAATGACAAAATTACATGCGGTAAAGGTAATGACCTGATTGTCTACTCCGACGGCGATGGTAAAGACGTAATAAAAAAATTCGACGCGAAGCAAGACAAAATTCAAATCGAGAACGGCGCAATCGACAGCGTCAAGATCAAAGGCAAGCATGTTGTGTTGAACGTCGGCGACGGCTCTTTGACGGTGCAGAAGGCGGTCGGGCAGGAAATGAAGATTGTCGATGCAGACGGTATCGAGTCGACTTATGTATTTACGAAGCAGAATTCGGATTTGAATTCCGCGCGGGTTTCGTCGAATGCTCAACTGCCGTCGGAAGATTATTGGTTCGAGCAGGATTCGGCGATTGAAGATCCGATCAACGAGATCATGTCTGAAGACGCGGCGATCGATCTGCACTTCGATCAATTGCGGGAAGTGCTCGAGTCTTCGTCGATGTTTCAATCAATCACGCAATCGAATGAAGGCGCGCAACGCCATTGCAAAAATCATGGCTGAATACAGAAACAAAATTCCGATCGATCCGATTGACGGCTCGACTCCGCCGCTCAAACTCCGAAGCAATTGACTTGTATGCGTCAACGGCAGGAGATCGATCAGAATTCGGAGCATCGGCGGCAATGTTGCCGTCGAAAAAAACGTACCGCACAAAAACGACATCGGCAATAAAACATACGTATTGACCTGCGACATTTCCTCGTAGGTCTTTATTTTCATTGCGGCGAAAAATCCGACGCCGGCGAATATGATCGAGTTAAGGATCAATACCGTCAAAAAAAGCAACGCCGTCGAAACATTCATCAACGCGCTTAATTCCGCTCCGAACAACAGCGCGAGCACGATGATCAATGTCGACGAGATCAGCGCGCGCAATACCGCCGCCGCAATCTTTCCGATCACAAACGCCGAAGGCGCAATCGGCGCGAGAATATACTCTTCCAAGCTCTTGTGATAGATCCGCTCGGCGTGGACGGGAGTGATCGAATTGAAGGCGATGTTCATCGAATTCAACGCCAAAATTCCGGGCACGAGGAAATCGAGATACGTTCCGCTCTCGACGGCGATCGAGCGTCCGAGCCCCCAGCCGAAGGCGGTCAAATACAAAATCGGCGCGACCATTCTCGACAGAATGAATTTCGTCAATCGTCGTTTGAGAACAATCCAATCGCGCCAAAAAACCGTGATGATGTCGTCAATCATATTGTCGACCCCGTCAATGCAATAAAAACTTCCTCGAGCGTCGACGCCGAATGTTCCGCGCGGAGATTTACAGGCGAGTCGAGCGCGATCAATTTGCCTTTCGACAAAAAAGCCGTTCGATCGCAAAGTTGCTCCGCCTCTTCGATGTAATGAGTAGTCAAGACAATCGTCACGCCTTCCGATTTCAGTCGCCGAATCAACTCCCATATCCGACGCCGGACTTGAGGATCGAGCGCAACAGTCGGCTCATCCAAAAACAAAATGCGCGGACGATGGATCAGCGCGCGAATGATCAACAGCCGCCGTTTCATTCCGCCCGACAATTGCTTGACGCCGTCATTTACAACATCCGAAAGCTCGACGTAATTCAGCAATTCGTCGATGCGTCGATGCCGCTCCGCGCGACCGAGGTGATGCAAGCGCGCGTGCAATTCCATATTCTCGCCGACCGTCAAATCCTGATCGAAATTGATGTGTTGCGGAACGACGCCGATCATTTTTTTTATGTCCGGCTCGCGTCCGTCAATCGAATTTCCGTCAAAAAAAATTTCGCCGCTCGTCGGATGTGTCTGAAGAGTGAGCATGCGAATTGTCGTGGTTTTTCCCGCGCCGTTTTTGCCGAGCAGCCCGAAAATTTCTCCGCGCCGAATCCTGAAACTCAAATTGTCGACGGCAATTTTATCGACCGTGCGTCCTTCGGCATTTCGATGTAGAAAGACTTTGCGGAGTTCTCGAAGCTCGATCATTTCAAAAAGCCGTTGATGATCTGCTCTTCGGCTTCTTTTTCCGTCAAGCCGAGCGTCATCAGTTTGATGAGTTGATCGCCCGCAATTTTGCCGATTGCCGCTTCGTGTACGAGTTGCGCGTCGACGTGATTTGCTTCGAGCGAAGGCACCGCCAAAATTCTGCCGCAGTCCATGATGATCGAGTCGCATTCTGTGTGCCCGCGACAAGGCGCATTGCCGACGATGCACAAATCCAATTTCTGATACGACAGTTCCTTCGCCACCGAGCGCGAGACGATATCCGCCGTCGAGTTTTCGCCGTTCAATTCGACTTTGTATTCGCTTAACGCCCGTTGCTCGCCATGCGTCATCAGCCGCTCGCGAACGATCAAGCGCGCTTCCGTTTTGAGCTCCGCCAACGTTTTTCGAGCCGTCGAGTCGACGCCTTTGATCTGAACCATGTCCATCTCCATCGAGCCGTTCTCGGCAATAAATACTTCGGTCGTCGGATTTAAGATGCGTTTGCCCGTGCCGTCGCCGCTGCCGTAATGTTTTTCGACATAGCGGACTTTGGAATTTTTGCCGATATGAAAACGATGAATGCCGTCGTGCTCGGAATCCTGCACGCCGCAATTGTCGATGCCGCAACCGGCAACAATCATCACGTCGCAATCTTCGCCGACAAAAAAGTCGTTGTAAACCGTTTCGGTCAAGCCGCTTTCGCTCAACACGACCGGAATGTGGACACTCTCGCGGACGGTGCCGGGCTTGATGTGAATGTCAATGCCCGAGCCGTCTTCTTTCGAGACAATCTCGATGTGCGCCGAGTTGTTTCGCCCGGCGAGTTGCCCGTTCACTCGAAAATTGTACGCGCCGATCGGAATGTTATGGAGATCGGCAACTTCCTGCAATATACGCCGCTGAATTTCGTTCATCTTCAACATGATTTCATCGCCTCATTTCAATCGATCGCAATTCAATCGATCGCAAGGGCCGGTCATCGAACGCGTGCCGATGAGCTTCGGCAGAATTTCACTGCCCGCGCCGTGATGTTTCACTCTGCCGGCGTCGAGCACGATGATCTCGTCGGCAATCGCGAGCAGTCGTTCCTGATGCGAGATGATGATGATCGTGCTGTTTTTGATCTCGCGCCGCATCTTCTCAAAAATTTTAATCAGGTTTTGGAAGCTCCAAAGATCGATGCCCGCTTCCGGCTCGTCGAAGATCGACAGTTTTGTTTTGCGCGCGAGGATCGTGGCGATCTCGATACGTTTCAATTCGCCGCCGGATAACGAATTGTTGACTTCGCGATCGATGTAATCTTTTGCGCACAAGCCGACTTCGGAGAGATAATCGCAAGCCGCATGAGTCGAAAGACGACGACCGGCGGCAATTCGGATCAGATCGATCACGCCCAAGCCCTTGAATTTCACGGGCTGTTGAAATGCGAAACCGATCCCCATGCGCGCGCGCTCGGTGATGCTCCGCTCGGTGATGTCCGTACCGTCGAAAATGATTTTGCCGTCGGACGGAGTCTCGATACCGGCGATCAATTTTGCGAGCGTCGACTTGCCCGAGCCGTTCGGTCCGGTAATCAAAATGAATTTGCCACTGCTCAACTTCAAATTCAGATTGTGCAGAATTTCTGCGCCGTCCTCAACCTTGAATGAGAGATCCTTCAATTCCAACATACATATGCACCAGCTTTTTTAAAGTGATTCGGATAATGCTGCAAACTCCTGCAAAGTTAAATTCTCTGCGCGGCGTTTCGGATCGATGCCGGACTTGTCGAATGCCGCGATTAATTGTTGTCGATCGAAGCCCGCGCCGAGCAGTGAATTGATCAGAGTTTTGCGCCGCTGCCCGAATGCTCCGCGCACGACTCGGAAAAACATTTTTTCGTCAACCTCGACGGGCGGCTCCGAGCGAACATCGCAAACGATCACGGAACTGGTGACTTCCGGTTGCGGCATGAAAGACGAAGGCGGCACGTCGAAAATGATGCGCGGCTCGGTGAAGTACTGTACCGCGACCGAGAGTGCGCCGTAGATTTTTGCGGAGTCGTTC
Source organism: uncultured Selenomonadales bacterium (assembly GCA_937916025.1). Next base: position 611 of record CALGGX010000007.1, on the reverse strand, counting down.
GGCGAGAGATTTTCGGGATTGGCGATCATTCGCTCGGCGACTTCCTTCTGCACCATCGTGACGATTTTTTTGATCGGAAGTTTCTGCTCGAGCAACGTCAAGATGATCTGTGACGTGATGTAATACGGCAAGTTGGCAACGACTTTGAACGGCTGATTATTCATCAGGCTTCGGATATCGAGTTTGAGAATATCGCCTTGGACGAGAGAAAAATTGTCGTAACCGGCGAGAGTTTCGGCGAGGACGTCGGGGAGTTTTTTGTCGAGCTCGACGGCTGTGACATGCACTCCGGCTTCGAGCAGTCCTTGCGTGAGAGTGCCGATACCGGGACCGATCTCGAGCACGGGCTCGCCTTCGATGATATCAGCCGCGTCGACGATGCCCGAGACGATCGAGCGATCGATCAAAAAATTCTGCCCGAGACGTTTGCTCGCGCGCAGTTTGAAGTGATTTAATATATGTCGCGTTGCGCTTACGTTTGCGATTGTCGGATGAATGTGTTTTTCAGTCATGTTTGATCTCCTTGATGGCGGCGTCGAATTCCGCGCGTGTGACGCCGTAATGATTGAGACGCTTCAGAAATGTTTTTGCGTTGGCGAAGCCGAGCCCGA
>CALGGX010000006.1 GCA_937916025.1 uncultured Selenomonadales bacterium | reverse complement strand
GTGAAGATGTCGAAGATGTCTGGCTGAAATTACTGCAGGCGGCAAGCGGCGAAGTCGATCAAGCGGAGCGCGGAATCGTTTACATCGACGAGATCGACAAGATCGCGAAAAAAACCGGCTCGACGCGCGATATTTCCGGCGAGGGCGTTCAGCAGGCTCTGCTCAAAATTCTCGAAGGCACGATTGTCTCGGTTCCTGCGCAAAGCGGCGGACATCGACATAACATGATGCCGGAGTACATTCGGCTCGATACGAAAAACATTCTGTTCATTTGCGGCGGAGCTTTTACGGAGCTCGACAAAGTGATCGAAAATCGGATGAACGGCAGTCGATTGGGCTTCGGCGCGTCCGTGAAATCGAAAGACGATCGGGATGTCGGCTCGCTGTTGAAAGAAGTTCTGCCGGATGATCTGTTGAAAGACGGCTTGATACCGGAATTCGTCGGGCGATTGCCGATCATCGTCACATTGGAAGCACTCGACGAAGACGCGCTCACGGATATTTTGACAAAACCGAAAAACGCGCTCGTCAAGCAGTATCAAAAATTGCTGGAGCTCGACGGCGTCAAGCTCGAATTTGAAGATGAAGCGATCCGATTGATCGCACGGGAAGCAATTCAACGAAATTCGGGAGCGAGAGGACTTCGTTCGATACTTGAAAAATTGATGCGAAGCGTGATGTACGAGGCACCTTCATTCAACGGAAGCGCGACTTGTTACATCACAAAGGACACGGTGAAATTCAACCGCGATCCGATCGTCAAACTCGACTCCGAAAAATCGAAACATCAAAAAAACGGCTGACTCAAAACCGCGCAGGTGTCTGCACGGTTTAATTTTTAATCGGAGGTGACAGCCATGGCTGAAACGATAAATCTGCCGGTGGTTCCGCTGCGCGGCATGACGATATTTCCGAACATGATTGTGCATCTCGATGTCGGACGCGATCGCTCCGTCAATGCGATTGAAGCGGCTATGGTCGAGAACAGAAAGGTATTTCTCGTCGCGCAAAAAAATCTCGATGACGAATCACCGACGCGTGACGGTATTTTTGATATCGGAACGGTTTCCGAGATCAAACAGGTGATGAAGTTGCCGGACGGCAATCTCCGAATTTTGGTTGAAGGATTGAACCGCGCGGTGGTGAGCGGATATCGGGAGTTTGAAAATTACGCGGAAGCGGACGTCGATATTCACGAGGATCATTGGGAGACTTCATTGCAATTGGAAGCATTGATCCGCGGCGTGGTGCATGAATTCGAGGAATGGGTGAAACTCAGTCGAAAAATCCCGCCGGAGACGTTTGTTGCGGTCACGATTTTGGAAGATGTCGGGCGGCTCGCCGATCTGATTGCGAGTCATTTGAATTTGAAACTCGAAGACAAACAGGCATTGCTTGAATGTTTTGAAGTGCAGGATCGGCTCGAAAAGCTCTACGAAATTCTGCTGCACGAGAGTGAAGTGATGCGGATGGAGAATAAGATCGGGCAACGCGTCAAGGGGCAGATCGAAAAAATCCAGAAAGATCATTATCTCCGAGAGCAGTTGAAAGCGATTCACAAAGAACTCGGCGAGGACGAGGATCGGTCGGACGAAGTCGCCGAATATCGCAAGAAACTCGAAGAAGGCGATTATCCCGAGGAAGTCAAAAAGATCGTCGACAAGGAACTCAAGCGCATGGAGCGATTGCCGTCGATGTCTCATGAATTGAATTTGATCAAGACGTACCTCGACTTGCTGATTGAGTTGCCGTGGAACGTTTCGACCGAGGACGTTTCCGATATCGTAAACGCGGAGAAAATACTCAACGGCGATCATTACGGGCTCGAGAAGGTCAAGGAGCGGATATTGGACTTCCTCGCGGTGCGCGAATTGACGAAAGACAAACCGGCTCCGATCTTATGTTTGGTCGGACCGCCGGGCGTCGGCAAAACTTCGCTGGCGTCGTCGATTGCGCGGGCGATGAATCGGAAATTCATTCGCGCGAGTCTCGGCGGCATTCGAGATGAAGCCGAAATTCGCGGGCATCGTCGGACTTACGTCGGAGCATTGCCGGGGCGCATCATTCAGGGCATTCACAAGGTCGGCGCGAACAATCCCGTCTTCCTGCTCGACGAAGTAGACAAGATCGGAGCGGCGGGCTATAACGGCGATCCTTCGTCGGCACTGTTGGAAGTGCTCGATCCCGCGCAAAACAATACGTTTAATGATCATTACGTCGACACGCCGTTTGATCTCTCGCATGTGCTTTGGATTGTAACGGCGAACAATCTGTCGACAATTCCGAAGCCGCTCCGCGATCGCATGGAGATCATTACGCTGTCGAGTTACACGGAATCGGAAAAGCTCGAGATTGCAAAGCGATATCTCATCAAGCGGCAGAAAGAAAACAACGGCTTGAGCGGCGCGGACGTTTACTTCGGCTGCGGAGTGGTGCAGGAAATTATTGCCGAGTACACTCGCGAGGCGGGCGTGCGCGAGCTCGAGCGCATTATCGGAACCGCATGTCGAAAAGCCGCGCGGAAGATCGTCGAAGGAAATTCAAAGCCGATTTACATCTCGAAGAAAAATCTCGACGACTTCATCGGGCGTCCGAAGTTCCTCGTCACGAAGGCGGAAAAACAACCGCAAATCGGCGTATCGACGGGCATGGCTTGGACGGAAGTCGGCGGCGACATTCTCCCGACCGAAGCGATTGTTTTAAAAGGCAAGGGCAATTTGATCTTGACGGGAAAACTCGGCGACGTAATGCAGGAATCGGCGCGCGCGGGCTTGACTTATATCAGAAGCCGCTCGGACGTGATGAAGCTCGAAGACGATTTTTACGAGAAAAACGACATCCACATTCACGTGCCGGAGGGCGCGGTGCCGAAAGACGGACCGAGCGCGGGCATTACGATGGCGACGGCAATGATCTCGGCGTTGACGAAGCGCAAAGTGCGTTCGGACGTGGCAATGACGGGCGAGATCACATTGCGCGGAAATGTATTGCCGATCGGCGGCTTGAAAGAAAAAGTTTTGGCGGCGTATCGCGAGGGCATGCATACGATCATTCTGCCGAAAGACAATGCAAAAGACCTCGAGGACATTCCCGAAAACGTCAAACAAAAACTCGAATTCGTCACCGTCGAGCACATGGACGAAGTGCTCAAGACGGCTTTGCTGAAATGAAAGATCAAATTACCGTGCTCGGCAGCGAATATGTCACGTCCGCCGTCGGAAGGCAACAATATCCGAACGTCCGATTGCCCGAAATTGCCTTCATCGGCAGATCAAATGTCGGTAAATCTTCGCTGATCAATTCTCTGCTCCGCCGAAAA
>CALGGX010000005.1 GCA_937916025.1 uncultured Selenomonadales bacterium | reverse complement strand
CATCGGCAATCGCCTCGCCGTAGCCCGGGATATAAACGCGCGTGCCGAGCGGAATGACACTCGGATCGACCGCGATAATTCCGCGACGGAGATACGAGCCGCGCGCCGTGTAGGAGCCGCAACCCGGGTCGTAAGCACTGTAGGCAGTCGCATCGACGTAGATCGAACGCCCGTAACCTTGATCGTAACTCTGCTCGGACTCGTAATCGGTATAATCATCCCACGTCGTGTCCGAAGTGTTGTAAGCCGCATCTTCGAGCGCGGCGTACGTCATCAATCCACACACGCCGTCCGCCGGAAGTCCGACGCTTGCTTGAAACTTCTTAATCGCTGCCACGGTTGCCGAACCGCATTCGCCGTCCGCACTGCCTTTCAAATATCCCTGCGCGATCAATTTTTTCTGAACGTCGACAACGCCCTCGCCATGCATGCCGGGCTTGACGTCGCTTCCGTTCGCCGCATAAACTTCATCGCTGTTCTTCTTGGCGTTCTCGGATTTGGAAATGCTCGGCGCGGGAGTCATGCGCGAAACCACGGAAGAAGTCTGACTTCTCTCGAATTTTTGAGCGGCTTCGGCAAGCATGTCGAGAGTATGCGCGCCCGCAACTCCGTCCGCCTCGATCCCGACGCTCGATTGGAATTGTCTGATCGCCTCGACCGTGCCCGAACCGCACACGCCGTCCGCATTGCCGCTCATATAACCCATTGCGATTAAAATATTCTGAACCTCGGCAACATCGTCGCCGCGCGAGCCGAGCTTGATCGCATAGCCGTCACCGGAACCTTCGCTCACGCCGCCGCCGAGCAACATGCTCATTGTTTGATCGCCGCACACTCCGTCGGCAGGGAGTCCGACACTCGCCTGAAAATTCTTGATCGCCTCGGCTGTTCCGATGCCGTAATATCCGTCCGCACTGCCGTCGAGCAATCCCATCGAGATCAAAGCGGTCTGCACCTGTTCAACTTGATCGCTGTGATCGCCTTCTTGTAAGACTGCCGCGTGGCTGCACGGGGTGATGAACATACTCAGCGCGAAAATCAACGCCGGCGAGATCAGTCTCCTCATCGTTGTCGTCCTCCTCTTATCGAAAATATTTGACTGCTATACTAGCATGCCAATATGAAAATTATTTTAATAAGAGGAAGAAATTGCGATTTTTTTTATTGCTCCGCGCGGATTTTTTTCAAAGCGCGATTGAAATCGCCGATCAGATCGTCGATGTTCTCGATGCCGACGTTCACTCGGATCAGATCGTCAAACACTCCGGCGAATGATTTTTCGTCGTCGGTCGCATTGCAATAGATCGTCGACTCGGGATGAATTGCCAGCGTCCGCACATCGCCGATATTCGACGCCTTCAATGCGAATTGCAGCGAGTTCAGAAATTCAAACGCGCGCGCCTTCGAGCCGAATCGCAATGTAAACATCGTGCCGAAGCGATTGCCGAATTGCCGCGCGGCGAGTTCTCGAAATCGATTGCCGCTCAAGCCCGGGTAATTCACATCAACGCCGTCGATTGCAGAACAAAATTCGACGAGTGCAGACGCGTTTTCGCAAGCGCGCTCCATTCGCAAAGCGAGCGTGTCGAGCCCGACGTTCGTCATGAAAATGTTGAAAGGCGAGGCGCAACCGCCGAAGTCCGTCAGCATTCGCGAACGGAGTTTGACGATGTAATTCATTGCGCCGAAGTGTTTGAAATCTCCGAGCGCGGGGAATTTTTCGGCGTTCCAAGCGAATTGTTTGCCGACGACGACGATGCCGCCGAGCGAATTGCCGCCGCCGTTTATCATCTTCGAGGTCGAATGAATGACGACGTCCGCACCGATCTCGAGCGGTCGGATCAAACACGGCGTCGTGATCGTGCTGTCGACAATCAGCGGCAGATCGTTTTCGTGCGCGAGCTTTGCGAGTCCGGCAATATCCGGCACGTCGAGCTTCGGATTGCCGATCGTTTCGACGTAAATCGCCTTCGTTCGATCGGTTATTCGCTCGGCAAAGTTCTCGACGCGATCGGTCTCGACGTAATTCACTCGCACGCCGAAATGTTTCATCTCTCGGAAGAATGAGCTCGTGCCGCCGAATATTCCGCCGCCCGAGATGAGCTCGTCGCCGCTCTCGACGATGTTCATGATCGCCGCCGAGATTGCCGCCATGCCGGAAGAAAACGCACTCGCTCCCGCGCCGCGCTCGAGCTCGGCAATGCGCCTCTCGAAAAGTGCGGCGGTCGGATTGCCCACGCGCGTGTAGACAAAGCCCGGCTTGCGTCCGCCGAAGATTTTTTCCAAGTCCTCCGCCGATTGGTGATTATACGCCGCCGTCTGATATATCGGAA
>CALGGX010000004.1 GCA_937916025.1 uncultured Selenomonadales bacterium | reverse complement strand
GGGCACGTTGAGCGTGGGGGCACCGGCTGATGTTGCGATCTTCGATCCGAATCTCGAGTGGACGGTCGATGCAAAGCAATTCCAATCGAAGGCAAAATTCTCGCCGTTCGACGGCAGAAAATTGATCGGCAAAGTCATTCACACGATCTGCAACGGAAAAACAATAATTAGTAATGCGTAATGCGTAATGCGTAATTAAAAACCGTCTCTTCATTACGAATTACGAATTACGAATTATGCATTGCTTTTTGGGGGTAATTTTATGCAAGGTAAACTTGTGCTCGAAGACGGCACCGTCTTCAACGGTTTTTTAATTGGCGACTCCGCTTTCGGCGAAGTCGTTTTTAATACCGGCATGGAAGGCTATCAGGATATTCTCACCGATCCTTCGTATTGCACTCAAATCATCACGCTGACGTATCCGCTCGTCGGCAATTACGGCGTCAATCGCAAATTCAATCAATCGCGCCGATCGTTCGCCTCGGCGTTGATCTGCGCCGAACTCTGCACTCAACCTTCCGGCTCCGAATGCGAGGCTCCGCTCGAATCTTTCCTCGCCGAGCAGAAAGTGCCGTGTCTGACCGGCATCGACACCCGCGCGCTCACGATTAAACTCCGCTCCGCCGGGACGATGAAGGGCGGCATTTTCCCTGCCGATACGCCGCAAGCCGAGATCGATCGCGTGCTCGCTCAACCGCTCAAAAAAGACGTCGTCGCGCGCACGACTTGCGCCGAGCCCTACACTCTCAATGCCGATTCCGACGGCAAATTCGTCGCGGTTTACGACTTCGGCATCAAGCGCAATATTCTCGACTCGCTCGTGGCGCGCGGAGCTCGAGTGATCGTCCTGCCCGCCTCGACGACTGCAGAAGATTGCCTGAAACTCAATCCCGATCTGATCTTCCTCTCGAACGGACCGGGCGATCCTGCCGACGTTCCCGAGATCACCGAGCAGATCAAAATCCTCCTCGACAAGAAACCGATCTTCGGCATCTGCCTCGGACATCAATTAATCGCGCGCGCGCTCGGCGCAAAAACATTCAAACTCAAGTTCGGGCATCGCGGCGTCAATCAGCCGGTCAAATTCCTCGACAACAATCGCTGCTACATCACCAGTCAAAATCACGGCTACGCGGTCGACGCCGATTCACTCGCCGGACTGCCGCTCGACATCACCTGCATCTCTCTCAACGACGGCACCATCGAAGGCTTGAAACATCACAATCTGCCGGTCGAATGCGTGCAGTTCCATCCCGAGGCGTCGCCCGGGCCGAACGATTGCGCGTTCATGTTCGACAGACTGTTCCGCGCGGACGATTGAGAGGAGGATTTTTTATGCCGAAAAAACAATCAATGAATAAAGTGCTGGTGATCGGCTCGGGACCGATAGTGATCGGGCAGGCGGCGGAGTTCGATTACGCGGGAACGCAAGCCTGCCGCGCGCTCCGAGATGAAGGTTTTAATGTCGTGCTCGTCAATCCGAATCCGGCAACGATCATGACGGACGTCGACACCGCGCATAAAGTCTATATGGAGCCGCTTACGCTCGACTTCCTGACGCACATCATCGAGAAGGAACGCCCCGACGGCTTGCTCGCAACGCTCGGCGGGCAGGCGGGGCTCAATCTCGCCGTCAAACTCGAAGACGCCGGAGTGCTCGACAAATTCAACGTCAAAGTGCTCGGCACGTCGACAGACGCCGTCCGCCATGCCGAAGATCGCGATCTGTTCAAGAAGGCGATGGAAGCGATCAATGAGCCGGTCGCGCAATCGACAATCGTCGAGGACGTTGACAGCGCGGTCGCGTTTGCAAAAAAAATCGGCTTCCCCGTGATCGTTCGTCCGGCGTATACTCTCGGCGGCGAGGGCGGCGGCTTCGCGTCGTCGACGAATGAGCTGATCGACATTGCGCTTCGCGGTCTGAAGGCGTCGATGATCGGGCAGGTGCTGATTGAGAAATCGCTATTCGGCTATAAAGAGATCGAGTATGAAGTGATGCGCGATGCCAATGACAACTGCATCTGCATCTGCAACATGGAAAACATCGATCCGGTCGGCGTGCACACGGGCGACTCGGTGGTCGTGGCTCCGACGCAAACGCTCTCCGATGTCGAAGCGCAAATGCTCCGCTCGGCGTCGATCAAGATCATTCGCGCGTTGAAAATCGAGGGCGGTTGCAATATCCAATTCGCGCTCGACCCGCACTCGCAAGAGTATTTCGTCATCGAAGTGAATCCGCGCGTGTCGAGATCGTCGGCACTGGCGTCGAAGGCAACCGGCTATCCGATCGCGAAAGTCTCTGCAAAGATCGCGGCAGGCTTGACGCTCGACGAGATCACCAACGACGTCACCGGCAAGACGAAGGCGTGTTTCGAGCCGAGCATCGATTATTGCGTGCTGAAATATCCGCGCTGGCCTTTCGACAAGTTCTATTACGCGGACAAGACGCTCGGGACGCAAATGAAGGCGACGGGCGAGGTAATGGCGATCGATCGGACGTTCGAGTCGGCATTGCTGAAGGCGGTGCGCTCGCTCGAGATCGGCGCGAATCGGTTGTATCTGAAAAAATTCGCCGATTGGGACGATGCGAAAGTCCTGCGGCATGCAAAGCGCGTCGACGACGAGCGACTGTTTGCGATCGCGGAGGCATTTCGCCGCAATCTGATCACGGTCGAGGAGATCGCGGCGGAAACTCTGATCGATCGGTGGTTCCTCGACAAGATCAACAATATCGCGAAACTCGAACAGCGGCTCGTCAATGAAAAACTCGACGACGAACTGCTCCGCGCGGCGAAGAAGATC
>CALGGX010000003.1 GCA_937916025.1 uncultured Selenomonadales bacterium | reverse complement strand
CTTCGTCAGCGAAAATTCCGCCCGACCAAACCGTTTGCGGTGATGATGAAAGATATTTCGACCGTCCGACGCGAATGTCAAATCGCCGAATCCGCGCTCGAATTGCTTGAAGGATATCAAAAACCGATCGTCCTGCTCGAAAAAATTCTCGGCGGTCGAGTGGCGGAGAATGTTGCGCCGTTCAATCATCGCTTGGGAGTGATGCTGCCTTACACGCCGTTGCATCATCTGATCTTCGATCTGCCGGACGGATTGTCGATTGCCGAGGCATTGGTCATGACGAGCGGCAATGTAAGCGGCGCGCCGATTGCAATTTCGGATGACGACGCGCGCGAGTTGAATTCGATCACCGACGTGATCTTGACGCATGATCGGCAAATTCTGCTCCGCGCGGATGATTCGGTTGTCGACGAAGACGGCTCGATGATCCGCCGAAGTCGCGGCTATGCTCCGCTCCCGATTGTCGTCGATCGAAATTTCGGCGCGGAAGTGCTTGCAATCGGCGGCGAGCTCAAAAATGCGTTTTGCTTTGCCAAAGACAATTTGTTTTACCTCTCGCCGCATGTCGGTGATCTCTCCGATCTCCGCGCGGAAGAGTCATTGAAAAACGCCGTCTGTCGATTGAGCGAATTGCTCGAGATCAAACCGCGCGTCGTCGTTTGCGATCTTCATCCTCGCTATCAATCGGCTCGCATTGCGGAAGAATTCGCCGAAGCATGGTCGGTGCCGCTCGTCAAAGTGCAACATCATTATGCCCACATTCTGTCGTGCATGGCTGAAAACGGCTGTTTCGAGCGAGTGATCGGAGTCGCGTTTGACGGCACAGGCTTCGGCTCGGACGGCACGGTGTGGGGCGGCGAGTTTCTGATTGCCGATCTCGAGCGTTTCGAGCGGTTTGCGTCGATCGATCAATTCATGCAGGCAGGCGGCGATCGATCGAGTGTCGACGCATGGCGGAGTGCGATCTCGATGCTCGCGTCGACGCTCGGGATCGATCGGGCAAAAAAAATCGCCGCCGATCTCGAGCTCGCGGACGAGTTCATGATCGACGGGCAATTGTTTTTGATCGCGAATGAGATCAACAGCGTGCGCTCGACGAGTGCGGGGCGATTGTTTGATGCAGTGAGCGCGACGCTCGGATTGTGTTCGGAGTCGACGTTCGAGGGCGAGGCGGCAATGCGCTTGCAATTCGCGGCGGAGTCCGATCAATCCGATCCGATCTGTCGAGCGGCGTTCGGATTTCATGTCGGGCTGTCGGAATTCGTTGCTCGGACATGCGCTCGCGCTAGAGAAGCGTCGGGCATTGAGACGATCGCGTTGAGCGGCGGCGTATTTCAAAATTCATTGCTGAAGTCGCTGACGCTCGAGCGATTGCGGCGGCTCGGCTTTTTCCGTTCTTAAGCTCTTCTTTGATACGCTCGAAGATGATGACGTTTGCGTCGACTGACATACCGACCGTAAGAATCATACCTGCGACAGAAGAAAGCGTGA
>CALGGX010000002.1 GCA_937916025.1 uncultured Selenomonadales bacterium | reverse complement strand
CCGAAGCAAGATGTGCAAGCCGCGCGGAATCTTCGCAAGAAATTCGAGTATAACCTTAAAGAGTATTATCTCGCCGAAGCAAAAGGTGAAAATACCGATGAATTCACGGATAAACTTGCCGAGTGCCGAACCAAGATCATCAGTCAATACACGGGCAGGCAAAGCACGTTGATTCCGATCCTGCTCGAAGATTTGAAGACGAAACGGAAACATCTTCAACAGAGTAAAGCGTCGATTGCAGACGCTGATGATTCGGATGTGCCGAAGCTCGGCGCGGGCGAGAGCGGCGAATTGTATATCGACGGAGAAGGCAATTTGAAGATCGCGCCGCCCTCGGAAAAACAACTTGCGCTCGTCGAAAAAAATCCCGGAACAGCCGTTGCGATTGCCGAGCACGATATCGGCAGTGAGATCGCCGCAGTCATTTCCGAGGATTACGACGAAAATGCAACCAATGCCAATGATTTTGTCAAGAGCTTGATCGTGTCGACATACGCGCCGACCAACGTGCCTTCGGTCAAAGGACTTACTTCGGCTGAAATTGACGCGACGATCGTCAAGTACGACGAACAGATCAACATGCTCGAGGAAGTTTATTGCAAGGCGCGCGAGACTTTCATCAACGAATTCTCGAAGATCATCGAGGCATTGATGGGCATCAAAATCTTTTTCGATCACGCGACGGTCGAGGGCGGCGAAGACGGCAAATTGCCGGAAGGAGTCATTATCGCAAACTGCAAGGCGTCGAAACTGCTCGAGATCGAAGACAAGTTTCGGCGTTTCATCAAACATCGCGGCAAGGATCAACTCAGCGGCAGAATTTGGTTTGCGGTGTTGCCGGGTGTCATGGAAAAATCGATTGCAAAAAAACCGAGCGGCGGCAAAGGATCGTTTGGCGGCAAAGGACCGTTCGGCAGTTTGAAATCCAAGAAGAACGCAACCGAAGTCGACTCGACCGAATTCACAAGTTTGAACTCCGCGCTGAAGTTTCTGCAGATCATGAAGGAAGCGCGCATCATGACGGTGATGAACATTCGGCAGAAGTCGGGCAATACATTCATCGATCTTTCGATTGAAGAAGTGCGCGACAAGATGAATAAACTGCCGAAGGATAATTCTCACGCCGTCTATGCATATCCGAACTTCACTCTGCTTCGCGAACGCCCGGGCTTTAAGCCTTTCAAACCGTACAGCAATCGGACGATCGCATTGCCGGGCATTTACATCGATGCGGCATATCCCGCCGCCGGACTTCTCGTCGCGTCGCAACAGCAGAAATATCTCGAAAATCACGGCTTCAAAGGGCGCGTCATCAAAGACAATGTCTGTGTGCATCTCGACTTCGAGCGCGAAGAAGTCAAAAAAAATCTCTTGACGAAATTCAATCGCGAGTCGAAATTGCGTTGGAGTGAAGCACTCCGCGCGGAGATCACGCAAAACATGTTCGGCTTCGTTTTCTGCAGCGATGAAGTTTACGACGCGGGCTTGCCGCTCAAAAATTCTTACGTCCTTTGCGCGCGCACGCTTCAGCTCAATAACAAAACCGGCAAATACAAACCGATCTATCAGACGCTGATGGAAGATTACGTCGCGCAACAACTCAAATCCGGCATCAGCAACAAAATGTCGGACGTCAAAAAATTCATCGCGTCGACGGTCAAAGGCGATTGGGAAATGCAAAGCAGACGTTTCAAAGACAGCATCAATTTGATTTTGCAATCCGGCG
>CALGGX010000001.1 GCA_937916025.1 uncultured Selenomonadales bacterium | reverse complement strand
CGAATGTTCTTTCGCGAATCGGATAAAATCCCAGACGATCAGAAAGTAATTGTCATAGCCCATTGCGTGGATCGTCGAGAGCTCGTGTTCAAGGCGCGCGCGAATTTCTGCATTGACATTCGGATAGCGCGCGGCAAGTCGCTCGAGGCAAAGTGCGCGGAGATAAGTCGCGGCATTTGAATACGGCGCGGGCAGTTCGTAATGCGGCAGTTTCATGCGATTGAATTCGAAATCGACATTGCAACGCGCGGCAATCTCGAGCGTGTTTTCGATCGCTTCCGGCAGTTCGGGAAACAGACTCGACATCTCTTCCGGCGACTTCAAATAATAATCGTCGGAGTTGAATCGCAGGCGCGTCTCGTCGTCGACGGTCGAGTTTGTCTGAATGCAGAGCATGATGTCGTGAAACGCGGCGTCCTCGCGATTGACGTAATGCACATCGTTGGTTGCAACGAGTTTCAGATCGTTTCGCCGCGCGAGCTCGACAAGCGATCTCGTCACTTGCGCCTCTTCAGGCAAGCCGTGATTTTGTATTTCGAGGAAGAAATTCTCGCGCCCGAAAATGTCGATGTATTCATTGACGAGCTCGTCCGCGCGATTGAGATTGCTTTTGAGGATCGCGCGCGGGATTTCACCGGCGACGCATGCCGAAAGCGCAATCAAGCCGCCATGATACTTGCGAAGCAGTTCTTTGTCAACTCGCGGTTTGTAATAAAAGCCTTCGGTATTCGCGCGCGAGATCAATTTGACGAGATTGCGGCAGCCGAGATTGTTTTCGGCGAGCAGGATCAAGTGATGATTTTTGATGCCGTCGACTTCTTCACGGAGCCTTCGATCGGTCGGAGCCAGATAGACTTCACAGCCGATAATAGGTTTGATTCCGAGCGTCCGCGCGGCTTTGTAGAATTTGACGATGCCGTAGAGATTGCCGTGATCGGTGATGGCGAGCGAGTTCATGCCGAGTTCTTTCGCGCGTTGCAGAATTTCTTTGACGCGTCCGGCACCGTCAAGCAGACTGTACTCGGTATGGACATGCAAATGCACAAAGCCCGACATGAACCGTCACCTCCGTTGATTGTTTTTTTATGCCGTCAAACTTCCATGATGATCGGAAGGATCATCGGACGCCGCCGCGTTTTGTCGAAGAGATATTGCGCCAGCGTGTCTTTGACGCTCAATTTGATCGTCGTCCAATCCGTCATCTGCTCGTTCTCGCAGAACTTCAGAATTTGTTGCACTTTGAGTTTTGCTTCGTACATCAACTCTTCCGATTCTCGGACATACACGAAGCCGCGCGAGACGATATCCGACGAGTTTGACAGGATTTTGCCCGACTCGCGATGTATGGTGATCACGACGATCAAAATGCCGTCTTGAGATAATTGCCGTCGATCTCGCAAGACGATATTTCCGACGTCGCCGACGCCGAGCCCGTCAACCATGACGATGCCGCTCGGCACCCGCCCGTTGATCTTGCCGGAGTGGCGCGTGAATTCAAAGATACTGCCGTTTTCGCCGATCAAAATATTTTCCTTCGGCATGCCCAGTTCCATCGCCAATTTCGCATGCGTCACCAGATGATGATACTCGCCGTGCACCGGAATGAAATACTTCGGGCGGATCAGATTGTGCATGAGTTTCAGTTCATCCCGCGCGGCATGCCCCGAAACATGAATTCCGTCCGCGCGGCTGTAAATGACATTCGCTCCGAGCCGCATCAGATTGTCGACGATCTTTGCCACGAGCTTTTCGTTGCCGGGGATCGGCGTCGCGGATATGATCACCGTATCGCCCGGCACGATGCCGACCTTGCGATGATCGCTCATCGACATTCGAGTCAATGCCGACATCGGCTCGCCTTGACTGCCCGTCGTCACGATCACGATCTCATTCGCTTCGTAATCGTAAATCTCGTCGACATCGATGATGGCACCTTCCGGCGCGTGAATGTAGCCGAGCTCGAGCGAAATGTTGACGACATTTACCATGCTCCGCCCGAGTATCGCAACCTTGCGTCCGTACTTGACGGCGTAATCGATTGCTTGTTGGATTCGGTGGACATTGGAGCTGAAGGTTGCAACTATAATTCTTCCCGGGGCATTGCGAAATTCCCGATCGAACGCCGCGCCCACGGATTTTTCGCTCGGCGTGTGACCTTCCTTTTCCGAGTTCGTCGAGTCCGCCATCAACACCAAAACTCCGCGACTGCCGAGTTCGGCAAAGCGTTTGAAGTCCGTCATTCGCCCGTCGATCGGAGTGTAATCGAATTTGAAATCGCCGGTGTGGACGATGGTTCCAATCGGAGTTCGGATTGAAATGCCGACCGAATCCGGAATCGAATGATTGACGCGCAAAAATCCGATCGTAAAACAACCGATCGTGATGTTCTCGCCCGGCGTCGCGACTTTCAAATTCTCCGAACTCACGCCGTTCTCTTTCAACCGTCCGCTCAAAATCCCGAGCGTCAATTTCGTTCCGTAAACCGGCACCGACAATTTTTTCATGATGTAAGGCAACGCGCCGATATGATCTTCATGCCCGTGCGTGAGCAGGATCGCCTTTAAGCAACTCTGATTTTCGATCACGTAGCTGATGTCGGGAATGACAAGATCAATTCCGAGCATTTCTTCCTCCGGGAACATGAGACCGGCGTCTATCATGATCATCTCTTCGCCGAAGCGAATGATCGTCATGTTTTTTCCGATTTCTCCGAGACCTCCCAGCGGAATGATCTGCAATTTGTTTTCTATCCGCAAAATAAACCACTTCCTCAAAACATTTTTAGTCCGAACAATTCAAGTCAAAAACATTCTACATTTTATTTTCAGTCTCGTCAAATGTTTTTGGTTGAAAATTAAACGGCGATATGAAATAATGATTTTCGACAATCGAGATCGGAAGGAGCCGGTGAATGAACAAAGACGCATTGAAGATTTTGGAGTACGATAAGATCAGGCAGCGATTGGCGGAATGCGCGTCTTGCAATTTCGGAAAGGACTTGGCGCGCGCGCTCGAGCCGTCCGACGACGAAGAAGAGATCGAAACGCGACTCGCCGAGACGACCGAAGCCGTCAAAATGTCCGCGCTGTCGAGCCCGCCGCTCGGAGGCATCGTCGACATCCGCGAGATCATTCGCAAGATCAAACTCGGAAGGATCGCGGAATCGATCGAAGTGCTCGACATTCTCAACACCATGTATGCGATGCGCGAAGTCAAGGCGTATTTCAAAGAGTCGGAGCTCGAAGTGCCGCTGTTGAAGGAGCGGGCGCGAGAGATCGAAATTCTCGGCAATCTCGAGCGGCAACTCGAAAACGCCGTCGACGAGCACGGAATGATCCGAGACGACGCGTCGGTCGAGCTCCGGCGCATTCGTCAACAACTCCGCGCGGCGCAATCGAAGATCAAAGAGCAGCTGTCGTCAATTCTGCACAACGCCGGATATCAAAAATTCTTTCAAGATGCGCTGGTGACGATGCGCGGCGATCGTTATGTCATTCCGATCAAAGCCGAATATCGGCGGGAATTTCCCGGGCTGGTGCATGATCAATCGGCGAGCTCGGCGACGCTTTTCATCGAGCCGATGGTCGTCGTCGAATTGAACAACGACATTCGGCAATTGGAACTGGACGAGCGCAACGAAGTCAATCGAATACTCCGCCTTCTCTCGGAGTCGATCAGAAAGAGCGCGGACGTGTTGCTCGAAAACGCGGCGATCCTCGCGCACGTCGACTTCACGTTTGCAAAGGCGAAGCTCGCGCAGTCGATGCGTGCCGTCGAGCCGCTCGTCAATTCCGTCGGCAGAACTTTGTTGAAAGGCGCGCGGCATCCGTTGATCGATCCGAATACGGTCGTGCCGATTGATCTCGAGCTCGGAACGCGATTCAAGATGCTGTTGATCACCGGACCGAACACGGGCGGAAAAACCGTCAGCATGAAGACGCTCGGCTTGCTGTCATTGATGGCGCAATCGGGCTTGTACATTCCTGCCGAAAACGGCTCCGAGTTGGCGGTGTATCAAAATATCTACGCGGACGTCGGAGACGAACAATCGATCGAACAATCGCTGTCGACCTTCAGCGCGCACATGACAAATCTCGTGTCGATTCTCAATCGGGTGGAGCGCGGGGATTTGGTTTTGCTCGACGAACTCGGCGCGGGCACGAACCCGGAAGAAGGCGCGGCACTGGCAATGGCAATTCTCGAGCGACTGATCTCAATCGGCGCGTCGACGCTCGCGACAACGCATTATTCGGAGCTGAAGAGTTTCGCGTATTCGACGGACGGGATCGAAAACGCCTGCGTCGAATTCGACATCGAAACGCTCAAACCGACTTACAGAGTGTTGATCGGAATTCCGGGCGCGAGCAACGCGTTTGCAATCAGTTCGCGGCTCGGCTTATCCGAATCGCTGATCCTTCGCGCAAGGCAATTGGTTACGGCGGATCACGCGAAATTCGAGGACATCGTGAGCGCGCTTGAAAACGAGCGGCTGATTTACGAGCAGAAGAATGCTGACATGGTCGAGCGGCAGGAGCGGATTCGGCGAATGGAACAGCGCGTCACGGACATGCGCGACGATTTGAATAAGAACCGCGCGGAGATCATTCGCAAAGCGCGCGAGCAATCGGCGGAATTGGTACGTCGGACGCGGCGCGAGTCTGAAGAGATCATTGCGGCGTTGAAAGAGCAGTTTGACGATCTCGGCGTGAAACGTCGGCAACAGGCAATTCAAGATGCGCGCGAAAAGCTCCGCGCGGCGGAATTGGAGTCGATGCCCGGGATTTTATCGCAGAAAGTCGGGCGGCGGATCGATCGGCAAGACATTCAACCCGGCGATACGGTTTATGTCGGCAAGTTGGATCAGAAAGGTTCCGTGCTGTCGATCGAAAAAGACGGAAAAGAATTGACGGTGCAGATCGGGGCGTTGCGGACGACCGTCAAATTGAAAGACTGCCGATTTGTCTCGCATGGTTCTCAATCGGAAGATGCGCCCGAATCTCGGAAAAAACCTTCCAATGCGCTTTTGGCAAAAATGGCGACGGTTCGGCGCGAGCTCGACGTGCGCGGAATGCTCGTCAACGAAAGCGAGTCGATTGTCGAGAAGTTCATCGACGACGCGGCAATTGCCGGTTTGCGCCACGTGCTGATAATTCATGGCAAGGGCTCCGGCGCATTGCGCAAAGGCATTCATGATTTTTTGCGGCATAATCGGAGTGTGGCGTCGTTTCAATTGGCAGATACGGACGAAGGGGGAAGCGGCGCGACTTTGGTCGAAATCAACTGATGAAGATACACATATTTATTGATGCCGAAAACATCCCGGCAACGAATGCGCTCGAGACTTACGACATACTCCGCGAGAGCGGCGCGTGTCAATGCGACGTTGTCGGAAAAGAAGACACTCTGCCGCCGGCGTATATCAAACGGCGCAGCAAGAAATTCCGCATTCACAATTGCGATTACGGCAAGAATTCGGCAGACATGTATTTGACCGTGATTGTCGCGAAGGCGATTTACGAAGAAACGGACACGGATATATTGGCGATCATCTCGAACGATCGGGATTTTGCGCCGATCATTCAATTGGCGGTCGAAAAGCAGAAGCAGGTGCTGTTGCTCGGATTGGAAGCACAAGCGCAGGGCTTGGCGAATTCATTGGAGCGAATGAACATCGACGAAGATTTTCTGACGCTCGGAACCATCGACAGCGCGCCGCCGAGCGATTCGGTCAAGGTTGAAGACTTGCCGAGCGGGCTTTTCGAGTATTATCGGAAGCATTACAAGGGCGCGACGATTTTCGTCAAGCGCGGCGATAAGCTCGTCGAGTTGCCGTTCATTGACGGCATGCACGCCAATCAATTCATCGATCTGATGCGTCGATTCGGCGTGTGGTCGAAAGCGCAGAAGATTGAAGACGAGATCGGCTCGCTTTTCATGAAGATCGTCAACAACCGCGTTCGGTTTTTGGAGGCGGAAGAACTGTCGAAACCGCCGACGCATCCGAAGATCGATCGGCTGCCGGAGGATCTGAAGAAATTCTATCGGGAGAAATTCGCGGGCGATACGATCTTTGCAAAGCGCGAGAATTTGATCGTCGAATTGCCGTTCGTGAACGGGATGCATCTCGGGCGATTTACTCAGCTGATGCGGCATTTCAAAATCTGGTCGAAGGGGCAGAAATTGCCGATGACGCTCGCGCGGCTCGAGGAGCTCGGCTTGCAATTGAAAGGCGATTACATATTCTACGACGAATAGCAGGATTGCGGGCGGGCTTGTCGAATGTGTTTTTTTGTAAATGAAAGGGGTTTTTAATTATGGCAACAGAATTCATCGTCGAGAAAGTCAAAGAAATGATGGCGGCACCGTCGTGCTACGCGGGTTTGAAAGACAAAGCGCAGGCTTGGCTCGATGCGCGCGGCTCGATCAACGAGAAGGCGGCGGCTTCGGAACTGCTTGCGGAGATTGAAGCGAGCATCACGCCGATTGACGGTCTGGTGGCGTTTGCGCATTCGGAGCATGCAAAAGAGATTTTCGGAGCCGAGGGCGTCAAAAAATTCGCGGCGCATGCGGACGAATTGAAGGCGTCGGGAGCAAAATTCTGCGATTGCGGAGCTTGCAAGCCCGGGCAGGAAATTCTCGCGCATAAAGACGAATTTTAATCCGCGCGGAGTTTTCGGATATGAGCAAAATTCTTTTCATCGACGTCGACGGCACGTTGACAAATTACGAAAATCAAATTCCGAATTCGGCGGTCGAGGCAATCCGCGCCGCGCGGGCGAACGGGCATATAATCTGTCTGTGCACCGGTCGCTCGAAGGCGGAGATTTACAAAGAGATTTGGGATATCGGAATTGACGGTTTAATCGGCGGCAACGGCGCGTATGTCGAATATCACGGCACCGTCGTCTGCCATAAACTCATTACTCTCGAGCAGTGCAAACGCGTCGTCGATTGGTTGCATGCTCGGAAATTGGAATTTTATCTCGAGAGCAATTCCGGCTTGTATGCGAGCGAAAATTTCGAGGCGCGCGGTGATTCCGTCGTCAAAAAATACGCCGCGTATAAGAAGAAAGACAACGCCGAAGACTTCACGGTGCGCAAACTGTTCCCCGACATGATCTACGGCGGCAATCTCTATCGCGACGATTTGAATAAGATCAGCTTCATTCTCGCCGGCTATGACGATTATCTCGCGGCGAAGTCGGAGTTTTCGGATCTGAAAGTCGGCACATGGGGCGGCAAGGGCGATCGCGCGCTGTTCGGCGATTTCGGCGTCAAAGATCTGTCGAAAGACAAGGGCATTGCCGAAATGCTGACGTATTTGAAGGCGGATCGCTCGGAGACGATAGCGTTCGGCGACTCGAAATGGGATATATCGATGTTCGAATGCTGTGCGCAAAGCGTTGCAATGGGTGACGGCGAGCAGGCGGCGAAAGACGCGGCGACGTTCGTAACGACGGCTGTCGACGACGACGGCATGCTCAACGCATTCAAGAAATTGCAATTGATCTGAAGAAATATTTTGAGGGGCAATGCCCCTTTTTTGTCGGAGGGCAATACACGATTGATGGATTCGCTTGAAATTTTCAGCGGCGCGGGCGGCTTGGCTTTGGGGTTGCAAAAAGCAGGATTCAATCACGTTGCTTTATACGAGCGAAATGAAGCGGCTTGTCGCAATTTGAATTATAACATTGCAAAGACCGATTCCGACGTAAAACGATGGAATGTGATACATGCGGATGTTCGGCACGTTGATTACGGAAAATATGAAGGCAAAATACAATTGCTGGCAGGCGGTCCGCCTTGTCAACCGTTTTCATTGGGCGGGAAGCATCAGGCGCAAGCAGACGACAGAGACATGTTTCCCGAAGCGGTCAGAGCAATTCGCGAAACCAAGCCTGTAGCATTTCTGTTGGAGAATGTGCAAGGCTTATTGCGGCAATCATTCAAGACGTACTTCGATTACATTCTGCTGCAACTGATGTATCCCGAAACACTGAAATCGCGCTGCTCAAATTGGTTGGAACATCTTGCCGAATTGGAAAAAGCACATACCGGCGGCTGTCGCGAAGGGTTATCTTACCGCGTTGTATTTCGATTGTTAAATGCGGCAGATTACGGCATTCCGCAAATTCGCCAACGAGTGATGATCGTCGGCTTCAGAAATGATTGCAATGTAAATTGGTCGTTTCCGGCACCGACACATTCAAAAGAAATGCTGATGTACTCAAAATGGATTTCAAGAGAGTATTGGAGTGAACATAATTTGCCGGTACCGAAAGACATACCGTTATCGGTAAGAAAGACAGCGACATTGCGAAATTCGATCGAAGGAAATCTCTTCAACGTAAAACGATGGCTTACGGTGCGCGATGCGATAAGAGATCTTCCCGATCCGGCGACGAATTTTGACAAAGATCGGATATTCAATCATGAATATCGGGCGGGCGCGAAATCTTATCACGGACATTCGGGCAGTAATCCGGATGAACCGTCAAAAGCGATAAAGGCAGGAGTACATGGCGTTCCCGGCGGCGAAAACATGTTGATGATCGACAACGGAGAATTGCGTTACTATACCGTTCGAGAAAGTGCCCGAATACAGACATTCCCTGACAATTATGTTTTCGTTTCATCGTTGACGGAAAACATGCGGCAGATCGGAAATGCGGTTCCGGTTGATTTGGCATACGTAATTGGCAAGTCAATTCATGACAAACTGAGAGGAGCATAACAGACCAATGGGCGATACATCAACCAAAGAAATTCCCATTCTGATTCCATATAATCCGCTTGACAAGAAAAATCTCGGAGAGCAGGTAATGTTGGCGTTGTTGCAAGAACCGGTACATGATTTGCCGCCTTCCAAATTCGTTGGGGCGGGAGTTTATGCGATATACTATCATGGAGATTTTGACAGTTATAAGCCGATATCTCTTCAAAATCAAAACGACAAATATCTTGCTCCGATATATGTCGGAAAAGCGGTACCGGAAGGCGCGCGAAAGGCAAGACGCGATGCCGCTGACAATCAGGGCTTTGCATTGTACAAACGTCTTAACGATCATGCGAAGTCGATAGAAGCCGCAACAAACCTTCGGTTGTCAGACTTTAAATGTCAATTTATGGCGGTAGATGAAATTTGGATATCATTATCCGAAACAATATTGATAGAAAGATTTTTGCCGTTGTGGAATTGTCTTCTCGACGGTTTCGGAAATCATGCGCCCGGCAAAGGCAGAAAAGACATGCTCATGCCTGCTTGGGATTGCTACCATTCCGGCAGAGAGTGGGCAAGACACTTAAAACCACACATCAAAACACGAGAACAACTTGATGCTGAGGTGCGGGCGTTTTTGGATCGATGAGTTCTTTCATCCGACAGAAATGCCGGCGATTTTTTTTATGCGCTCGATGTCGAGATTATCTCGTACGATGCGCGCGAGCCGATCGTATGCCGCCTGCTTCTCCGCGCGGCGATTTCGCGTACTCTCAATCGATGCGAGTCCCTTCCGTAACCGAATCGCATTGATAATCTGCCGCCGAAAATCGTCGTTGTCGAATATTCCATGCACATACGTGCCGAACACATTTCCATTCGCCGAATACAACGCCGCCGAAGCCGGTCGAGTTTCACCCGCATGAATTTCATACCCGACAAGTTCTCGAGCATCGATCGAACTGCCGAGAAAATCGAACTGCACTCGCTCGAGCGTGATCTGCCGAGTGAGTTTCGCAATCGCAAACGTCGTCGATACAGGCAACAATCCGAGTCCGTCAAGCTCCTCGACATCCGACTCTGCATGGTGCGGATCGAATATCCGATCGCCGAGCATTTGATAGCCGCCGCAAATTCCGATCACCGCCGTACCTTCCGACGCACGTTGCAGAATTTTTTGATCGAAACCTTCCGCGCGGAGCTTAAGCAGATCGGCTGAAGTGTTCTTACTGCCCGGCAGAATGATCAGATCGGCGTCATCGAGCGCGGACGGCGTCGTCGCGTAATTCAATTCCACGTCCGGCTCGCCGTCGAGACCGGCGAAATCCGTGAAGTTTGATATCTTCGACAGCCGAACGACGGCAATTTTGATCTCGCCGCCGTGCTCGGAATTTTTATCGTCGAGCGAAACCGAGTCTTCATCGTCAATCCCGAGCCGATCGATGTAAGGCAACACGCCGAGCACCGGCACGGACAACTAC